>JAFSWZ010000028.1 GCA_017450125.1 Synergistaceae bacterium
GCAAAGATAGCTGTTTTTTATTAAACCGCCAAGCTATTGACGACGATGATGACTATCGCGGTTATGACCCGCGCGGGCTCAGAATCATCCGCATTCTGCTGAAGGCCGGAGCTGACAAGGACATCGAGGACTACGACGGCAGGAAAGCTATTGATTACGCGACGGACAAGACAGTGAAGGACGCTCTGCGCTAAAGCGGGACTCCCCTCTTGTGTGCGTCTGATAAAATATTGGCTCACTCATTAACAGTTCAGGAGGGTAACAACATGACAGTACCGAGCGACATCGAAATTGCTCAGGCGGCGCATCCCCTGCCAATCACGCAGATAGCCGCGAAGTTAGGCATCTCTGAGGATGATTTGGAGCTTTACGGCAAATACAAAGCCAAAATCTCGCCCAGCGTCTTCAAGAGCCTCAAGGACAAGCCCGACGGAAAACTAATCCTCGTTACGGCAATCACCCCCACACCCGCCGGAGAAGGCAAGACCACAACCAGCGTAGGACTAACCGACGGCCTCAACAAGATCGGCAAGCGCGCGTGTGTTGCACTGAGAGAGCCTTCACTTGGCCCGAGCTTCGGCCTCAAAGGCGGGGCAGCAGGAGGCGGATACGCACAGGTTATCCCGATGGAGGACATCAACCTTCATTTCACGGGCGACCTTCACGCAATCACGACGGCACACAACCTCTGCGCGGCGATGCTGGACAATCACATTCAGCAGGGCAACGAGCTGGGCATTGACCCGCGAAAAGTAGTTTTCCGCAGAGTTATGGATCTCAACGAGCGCGCATTACGGAACATCGTTATAGGTCTCGGAGGCACAGCTAACGGAGTTCCGCGCGAGTCGGGCTTTGACATCACGGTAGCTTCTGAGGTTATGGCTATCTTCTGCCTCGCGTCTGACTTGATGGACTTGAAGGCTCGTCTTGGCCGCATGGTTCTTGCGTACACCTACGACAACAAGCCTGTAACCGTAAACGACATTCACGCGGCTGGTGCAATGGCTGTTTTGCTGAAGGACGCAATCAAGCCCAACCTCGCGCAGACGCTCGAGGGAAGCCCAGCGTTCATTCACGGCGGGCCTTTCGCGAACATTGCGCACGGGTGCAACTCGGTGCAGGCGACGCGTCTCGGCCTGAAGTGCGCTGATTACCTCGTAACAGAAGCAGGGTTCGGCGCGGATCTCGGTGCAGAAAAGTTCCTCGACATCAAGTGCAGGATGGCAGGGCTGAAGCCTGATGCGGTGGTCGTTGTTGCGACGGTGAGGGCACTGAAGATGCACGGCGGCCTTCCGAAGTCGGAGCTTGCGCGTGAAGACCTCGACGCTCTCGAAGCAGGAATACCGAACCTCCTCAAGCACATCGAGAACATCACGAAGTACGGCCTTCCTGTCGTTGTGGCAATAAACAAATTCCCGACCGACACGAACGCAGAACTTGCACTCGTCGCGAAGAAGTGCGAGGAGTTAGGCGCGTCGTTCGCACTGTCCGAAGTGTGGGAGAAGGGCGGAAACGGAGGAGTAGAACTAGCACAGAAGGTAGTTGACGCGTGCGAGAAACCGTCTGAGTTCAGGTTCATCTATGAGGCTGAGATGTCCCCGAAGGAGAAGATGACAGCCATAGCACGGGAGATTTACGGCGCGGACGGAGTAGACTTCACTCCGCAGGCACAGAAGGACTTGGAGCGCATTCACGAGCTCGGCAAAGATAACCTTCTTGTGTGTATGGCCAAGACACAGTACTCGCTCTCTGACGACCCCGCGAAACTCGGTCGGCCTTCAGGGTTCAGGGTAACGGTTCGTGAGGTCAGGCTCTCCGCAGGAGCTGGCTTCATGGTCGCGATAACGGGAAGCATAATGACGATGCCGGGACTGCCCAAGAAACCGGCGGCACTTAACATCGATGTTGACGAAGACGGAAAAATTACGGGGCTCTTCTAGCATGGACGGCGGGAACATCTCCCGCGCGTTCATCGGCGACTACCTCGCGGCTCTGGCTTCAAGTTCTGCGGCACCCGGCGGCGGAAGTTCTGCGGCACTCTCCGGCGCAATGGGGGCGGCTCTCGTGTCGATGGTCGCGAACCTCACGCTCGGCAGAGAGAAATATTCTGCTCATCAGGAGCTCGCGGAGTACACTACGATGAAGGCACGTGCTCTGATGCTCGAACTCACTGACTGCGTGCGCAAGGACATGACTGCGTTTGACGGGGTTATGGCGGCGTTCAAGCTCCCTAAGGGCACGGAAGAGAGAACAATTGCGGTTCAGGAAGCGTACAAAGTCGCTACGAGCGCACCCGTCGAGACGGCGGAAAAGTGCCTTGAGGTCATGAAGCTGGCTGAAGGCTTGCTGCACAAGTCCAATGTTACGGCGGCGTGTGATTTGTCGGCGGCGGCTCTCGAAGCTCGGGCAGGGATACTCATCGCGCTCGAGAACGTCGGCGTGAACTTGGCCGCAATCCGCGATGAAGAGTACGTCGAGGAGAAACGGGCATGGTCAGCGGACATTGACGGTGAATCGCGGAGGCTGCTTGACGTGATTCGTGCTGGTGTCGCTGAGATGACAGGAGGAAGGTAGAAGTTGGCAGTACTGATGAAGGGGTCAGAGGTCTCCTCGAGGATGAAGGAGATGCTCCTAGCGAAGGTTGCAGAGCTCAAGAAGGGCGGGAGTTCTCCTGCGCTCGCGATTGTGCGTGTCGGGCATCGTGAGGACGACTTGGTCTACGAACGCTCAATCATGAAGCGTTTTGCACCTCTGGGAATCGCTGTGAACGTTCACGAGCTCCCTGAAGACGTAACGCAGGCAGACTTTGACGCGGAGTTCATGAGGATAAACGATGACGCGGCTGTTCACGGAATACTGCTGTTCCGTCCGTTGCCCAAAGGTCTCAGCGACGAGTACGCGTGTCTTCACATGAACCACAAGAAGGACATTGACGGAATGAGCCCCGTTAATGCCGCGCGGATTTTTGCGGGTGAACACGAGGGGTTTGCGCCGTGCACGCCTTCTGCGGTAATGTCTCTGCTTGCGGGTTACGGCTACGACGTTGCGGGGAAGAATGTTGTTATTGTCGGCAGGAGCATGGTAGTCGGACGGCCTCTGTCGATGCTGATGCTCCGTGCGAACGCTACGGTAACTGTGTGCCACACCAAGACCAGCAGCCTGCCGGAAGTCTGCAGGAGGGCGGACATAGTCATAGCGGCGGCGGGACACCCGAAGATGCTCACGGCGGAGTACTTCACGAGGAAGAGCGTTGTTGTTGACGTTGGGATTGACGTTGACGAGAACGGGAACTTGTGCGGGGACGTGGACTTCGAGCGCGTAGAGAAAATCGTTCAGGCGATAAGCCCTGTGCCCGGAGGAGTAGGAGCGGTAACAACGTCAATCTTGGCCGAGAATCTCATCAAGGCCGCGAAGATGTTAGGGTAACACACAAAAATCCCCCTGCCTTCACGACGGGGGGATATCATTTATCTATTTCGCTTTTATCGAGCCCAGCGTCTCTTCAACTGCGCTGTTGTTCTCAGTGTCAGCTTTCGCCTTGATAGAGCCCAGTACCTGCTCTAGGTGCTTCTTGATGCCTAAACCAGCCCACGTTACTATCACGGCCTTGTTCTCCTCCTCAAAGCCTTTCACTGCCATGCGCCACTCATACCCGTTCAGCCTGAACCTGAACCTGTAGATTCCGGCCTTCCTGTCGTAAACAGGCCTTGAACCTTTCAGGCGTTTCGAGGTATTCCGCGCCATCTCCTCCGCAGTTATCCCGTTGAGGCTTTGCGCGAAGATGCCCAGCCCCATCGAGCCGTCGTAGGTCTCCATCATGAACGTCCCGTCGTCCTGCTTCCTTGCCCGCCAGCCGTACGGAACATCCGCCGTGAACTCCCCGAAGTCCCGAACCTTCCCGAAAGCTGACCCCGCCAGCATTGCGGCCAAGACAAGCGCGCACACAACACGCTTCATCATCACTTGCACGGCGAATACCCGCAGCTGAAGCAGTACTCACAGCCGGAAATCATCTCGAGGGGAGAGCCGCATTCCGGGCAGATTAAGGCTTTGTCTTTGCGGCGTGCATTCACGGCCTCGCGGTTGATGAGCTTCTCCAGAAGCAGGGCTATCGCGTCAGGGATTGAGCGCGCTACATGCTCCTCGTCGCAGTTCAGCATCCAGTATTCTTTTCCCGACAAACCCTTCAGCGTGTCAATGAAGTCCTCAAGGCTGCACCCGGAACGCAAGCCGATAGAAATTACGCGGGAGAGTGCCTCCGTCATTGCCTTCATCTCGCTTCCGCTCTTGCCGACGTTGATGAATATCTCGAAAGGGTCTTTCCCGTCAAGGTTCAGCGTTACGTAGATGCTGCCCCACGGGGTCGTGTCCTTTATGGTCTTGCCGAAAACTACGAGGCCGGGACGTTCCTTGACCCGCGCACTCTTCGGCTCAGGCTCTGGGTCGGGCTCCTCCTTCTTCACCTCTATCGGCTGGAACGAACGCGAGCCGTCCCGGTAAATCGTTATTCCCTTGCAGCCCATAGCATAGCAGTCGTCGTACACACGCCTGACATCGTCAACCGTCGCGGAGTTGGGCAGGTTCACCGTCTTGCTGATGCCGCTGTCAACTATCTGCGCGAAGATTCCTGTTACGTTCACGTGCTGCTGCGTCGTGATGTCGTACGCCGTAACGTACTCAGGAGCAGAGAGATGCCCGCCCGATGAACGGTATTCCGCGCGCTGTTCGTCGGTAAGGAGCTTGTGCCAGAACTCGCGGTCCTCAAAGCCGCTCCCGTCCGTGCGCATGATTCTTCTGTTCCACGACCACGCAAAGTTAGGCTCAATCCCCGAGCTCGCGTCGAGAATCATCGAGATTGACCCCGTCGGAGCAATCGATAGACGGCGGCTGTTGCGCATGTTTCCTGCGAACACGTCCGGCAGAATTTCCCGCGCCTCGCTGAACGTAAAGCCCTCAAGCGTGTTCAGGAGGGTTACAGGGATGATGGCTGCCTCCCTCATGTCCCGAAGCATCGCGTGATACTCTGTGTCGCTCTCCGGCAGCTTCGTGTCCTCAAAGAGTTTCGCGACGAGCCCGTGTTCCGGGAAAGCAGGCTTGTGTGCGTCCTTGACCGTGCTTATTGTCGCGCAAAGTGCCGAACGCGCAAGCTCACCGCCCAGCTTCCGGCAGAACGCGCTGAACTCCTCAGAACCGTACGTGATGCCCTGAATTATCGACGCATCAGCAAGTCCCATTATTCCCAGCCCGACGGGACGGATTGCCTTTGTGCGCTCGCCTATCTCCTCGAGAGGGTAACTGCACGCGTCTATCACTAAGTCCAGATAGTACATCGAGCGGAAAACCTGTGCGCGAAGCCCCTCGAAGTCGAACGTCTTGTCATTGCGGGCAAACATCTCGACGTTGATTGAGCCGAGATTGCAGCTCGTGAAGTTCGGGAGGGGCTGTTCTCCGCAGGGGTTGGTCGACTCTATCTCCCACTGCGAACCCAGCTTCAGCAGGTTGTCCTGCCGCGCACGGTCAATGAAGAACACTCCCGGGTCTCCGCGCTTCCAAGCTGACTCGCAGATGTGGTTCATGAGTTCGCGTGCCTTCAAGGTGCGCACCGTGCTTCCGTCGACGCGTGAATGTAGCTCGAAGTCTTCGTCGTTCGCCGCCGCGTTCATGAGCTTGTCGGAGACCGCTACCGAGATGTTGAAGTACGAGAGCCGTCCGTCCTCAGTCTTGCAGTCGATGAAGTCGAAGATGTCCGGGTGGTCGTCGAACAGCATTCCCATCAACGCCGCGCGTCTCTTTCCGCCCTGAACGACAACTGCTCCCATCGTGTTCCACGTCTCCATGAACGACACAGGCCCGGATGCCTTGCCGCCAGTCCCTCCGGCGATGACTGAGCTGTGCTCGCGCAAGTGCCCGAAGTTACCACCGACTCCTCCGCCGAACTTGCTGATTATGCTCGCGTTCTTCACGCTCTCAAAGATTCCTTCAATGCTGTCCGGCACGCTTATCACGAAACACGCAAACAGCTGCTGGTTCTTTGTGCGCGACGCGTAGAGCTTCCGATAGTCCTCAATGTTCATCTCGTCGGGAGACTTGTAGATTATCGCCGACAGTTCGGGAATTACTGTCAGTCCGGCGGCAGCACTGAACAGACACGGTGAGTTGAACAGGAATCTTCTCCCCAGAATGTCTGCGGCTATGTTCTTCTCGACCGTGCGTATCCAGTCTGCATCATCAGAGTAATTCACCTCAGCACTCGCAACCGTCCTGGCTACACGGCGGGCGAACTCCTCAAAGTTTCTCTCGTGCCTGACTGACTGCGTCTGCGGGTCATATCTGGGCACAAAGTATCTCTGTTCCAGAAGCCATACAGCATTTTCCGACAATCTCGATACGCCGCTGTTTTCCAGCGAACGCGGGTCTATTCCGTTCTTGAAGTATTGATGAATGCTCATTTTGTGGTAACAGCCTTCCCCTTTCGCAAAAAATATCCTCCGACCCCCAGATTCCCAGAGGCCGGAGGGTTCGTAGTCGCTTATATGCTGCTGCAGTTCCTGCTACTGCGTCTTGCTGTCCTTGCTCTTCTGCTCGGCCTTGAGGTCCTGATACACTTTCAGGAGCTTGGCAAACAGCCCGTTGTCTGCGTTTATCTCCCGTATGCCGAACTCGAAGCGGGCAACTTCGAGGCTTTCTGCCCACAAGGACATTGACGGCACGGAGAGCTCGGCACTCATTATGTCGCGGAACATCTGGACGTACTTCCCATAGCCCATAATCCCCGCCAGCGGCGCAAGTGTCGTGAATACTCCGTTCTCGTCGTTGTTGATCCATGCCTGAAGCCCCGCAAAGTCCACCCACATTGAGGCGATGGATTCGCGCTTCAGAAGCTCAGCAAGCGCGGGCTGAGGTTCGGGCTTCTCCGAGAGGCTGGAGAGCTCCGCAAAGTTTATGCCGAGCGTCTCGCCCTTGTTGACGGCAAGGCATGACACCGGGCTTATCGACGTATCCAGCTGAAGCACTCCGTCCTGAACCTGCGAGAAGTGCTGAGACTTGGTGAAACGCGAGAAGACTTTTTCCGCCGCGCCTTCTTGGCCGGTCTTGGAGATGTACACTGCAGGGAGCTTGAAGCCCTCGTAAGTTACAGTGTCGTTCACGGCTACCGAGAGAGGCCCGGTGATGAGTGCCGCTGTCTCGTCCTCAGTTACGCCGAATCTGGCGCGCATGTTGCGGACGAGCCACTTTGCCGCTGGTGCTAAAACGTCGTTGCTCTTCATCGACGTGAAATCAAGGTGCGTCCCGAGTGCCAGCAGAGGGCTGGAACTTCCGCCGACTCCCTCAAGGTCAATGTTGCCGCCGCGCACAGGCTTGAGACTCTCGAACTGCTTGAACATAACCTCTGCGTATTCCTTCGCTATGGCCTCGCGGGTGTTCGTGTACACCGACACAAACAGCTTGTCTTCAAGACGCTCGAACGCTATTTCCGTGTTCGTCGGCTTGCTGAAAAACTTGCTCACCTCGAGCATATCTTCATCATCATCCAGTTCCGCAAGAGTCTTGTAGTCTATGTGCGCAAACGAGAAGTCTTTTTCCGGGAACTTGCGGACAATCTTCGTGAAAAGCCTGCTACCCTCCTCGTTAAGTGCCCGCAGGGACAGCCTCACGTCGTTGACCGACGCACCGACAACCACGAGGTCATCCTTCGCCGTCATGAACACGTCGTTGTTGACCCTGAGGATTCCGCTCTTGTCGCTCTCGACCTTGATCATCGACTCCGCAAACATCGCAGCAAACTTGTCGCCGAATAGCAGCCTTGCAATGTCGGACGCAGCCGCAGTACCGTCCGCGATCTTGCTGACTACATCGCTGAGCTCAGGGCTGACCTTGAAGGCCGCCTGCAGGAATGGTGCTTTGCGCTTCGTGTCGTTCCTGGTTGTGCCGACAACAAGTGCTGCGGTACGCAGGGGAGTTGCCGCCGCTACGGAGCTGACGATCTCCGAGAACATGAGTATCTCCGCCTGAGAGTCCGAGCCGAGTACGAGGGGCACGATAAGCCTTAGGTTGTCGTTGGAGAGAGCCCACCTCACGAAGCGCGAAGTGTCCTCAAGCCGAAGCACGAAGTACACCGAGTCATCAGGACGCGAGGAGAGAGCGTTCTCCGGCTCAGCAGACCATGCCGCCGCCGCGAAAAACATAACCGCAAGAAGCGCGCAAGTAATACCTTTCTTCATCACAGTACCTCCTTTAAGCGTAAAAAAAAGTACCCCCCCGCAATGTACGCGAAAGGGCACAAGAAAATTAGCCCTTGTAGGCCGTATAGATCTCGAGGAATGACGCGGGCTTCAGTGATGCTCCGCCGACAAGTGCTCCGTCAATGTCAGGCATTGAGAGCAGTTCCTTCGCGTTAGAGCCCTTGACGCTTCCGCCGTAAAGAATGACTGCGTTCTTCTGGCCGATGAGCTCCCGGCTCCACTTGCAGACTTCTTCGGCCTGCTCGGGAGTTGCGGTCTTGCCCGTGCCGATTGCCCACACAGGCTCGTACGCGTAGATGATGCGTGCCGTCTCCTCTGCACTGAGACCAGCAAGCGCGCTCTTGAGCTGGCGTTCCATGACCGTGAACGTGTTGCCGGACTCGCGCTCTTCGAGTGTCTCGCCGTAGCACAGCACGGGAATGATTCCTGCATCAAGGACTGCCTTAGTCTTCTTCGCGATGACCTCGTCGCTCTCGAGGAAGATGTGGCGGCGTTCGCTGTGCCCGAGAATGATGTGGGTTACGTCGTATTCCTTCAGCATCGGGATGGAGATTTCGCCGGTGAATGCGCCTTTGGGTTCATAGTAGACATTCTGCGCGCCGAAAACTATCCCGCACTTCTTTGCGCCCTGAGACAGAGGCCACAGGGACGTGAACGGGGCGAAGATTCCCACTTCGAGGTCGTCAGCCTTCACAGCTTCATACGCCGGAGCGAAGTCCACAAAGAACTTTTCCGTCTCAGCGTAAGTGTTGTTCATCTTCCAGTTGCCGTAGAGATAAATCTTCTTGCTCATGGATTGTGCCTCCTAGATCTTGTAGGGTGCCATGCCGGGAAGCTCTTTGCCCTCGCAGAACTCGAGGCTTGCACCGCCGCCCGTCGACACGTGGGAGACTTTGTCCGCAACCTTGAACTGACGCACTGCGCTGGCTGTGTCTCCTCCGCCGATTACGGTTGTCGCACCCTTCGCCGTGATTGCCGCCACTGCCTCAGCAAGTGCCTTCGTGCCTTCCGCGAACTTCGCGTCCTCGAACACTCCCATCGGGCCATTCCAGAGCACGGACTTCGCGCCCTCGAGTGCCGCCGTGAAGAGTTTTACCGTTTCAGGGCCGATGTCGAGTCCCATCTTGTCGGCGGGCATTGCGTCGCTGGAGACTGTCTCCGTGTCCGTTGCGTCCATTCCTGAAGCAACAACGCTGTCGACAGGAAGAAGAATCTTCACGCCCATTTCTGCGGCCTTCGCGAGTGTGTCGCGCGCAAAATCCAGCCTCTCTGTGTCGCAGAGGGACTTGCCGATCTCTTTGCCCTGAGCCTTCAGGAACGTGTACGCCATTCCGCCGCCGATGAGAATCGTTGTAGCCTTGTTGAGGAGGTTACCGACAATCGCTATCTTGTCTGACACCTTAGCCCCGCCCAAAATCAGGACGTACGGCTTGGCCGGGCTCTCGCTGACTGCACCGAGCATGTCGCCTTCACGCATCAGCAGGTCTCCGGCGAACGCTGCCTTCACGAACGGAACAACTCCGCTCGTCGAGCAGTCTGCACGGTGTGAGGCACTGAATGCGTCCATCACGAACACGTCAAACGGTGCGGCCATCTTCTTGCTGAACTCGGGGTCGTTCTTCTGCTCTTCGGGGTGATAGCGCGAGTTCTCCAGCACAACGATTTCGCCGGGCTTCAGCGCGTCAACCGCAGCAGCTACCTTGTCGCCGACGCAATCGTCAACGAACACGACTTTGAGGCCGTAAGCCTTCTCGATGTCTGGGACGATCTGCGAGAGCGAGAATGCCGGGTCTACCTTGCCCTTCGGACGGCCGAAGTGCGAGACGAGTGCTACTTTTGCTCCAGCATCAAGGAGCTTCTTGAGGGTGCTTGTATGTGCGAGGATACGTGCATTGTCCGTTACCTTTCCGTTCTTGAAGGGGACGTTGAAGTCTACACGCATAAGAACCTTTTTGCCTGCTACGTCAGCGGGCGTGAAAGTTTTGAGCTTCATGCTGATTCTTCCTCCGTTATGAATGTTTGGGTTGGTTATGAGATAGGAATATTTTACAGCAAGTTTCAGGATTTGCGCGTTAAGGTTTGCTATCGCTGTTGCCGTCTAGAATCTCCTGCACCTTCCGCCACCTGTACCTGACCGTTGCTTTCGTAACAGGAGGAATTAACTTTCTCCCGAGCCCGCCGAGCGACTCTTCCGGGTATTCTATCCTGACGTTCACAAGCTCCTGCAGGTTCAAGGGGAGAGCCTCAAGCATTCCCTCAGCGATAATTTTCCGTGCCAGCTCCGTCTGTTCGCGTGCGGCCTTCATTGCGCGGGCAATGTTCGCACTGTCGCAGTTGCTCTCACGGTTCGCCCTGTTCCTGATGGAACGCATCATCGCTACTGCGTCGAAGTCCAGTGCTCCGACAGGAAGTCCGGCGTTGCAGAGGAAGGTCATCGCGTCGTCGTGGCTGCGTATCGTGAACTCATGGCGGTGTTCGCGGAACGACAACCCCGTCAGGCCAAGTGCACCGCGCAAAACTTCTGCTGTCTCAGTGTCAGAGACAATCAGCGTGAGGTAGTAGCCGTTCGACGGGAAGTAGAGGCCGCCGGTGCTTCCCCACAAGCCTTTGAGCCAGTACCACGATGCGCGCAAAGTCTTCGGGAGCTTGAGGAGTCTTCGTGGGCATGTGAACTTCACGGATGGTTTGCGGCCAGGTGATGTGATCATGGATATTCCGAGCGGGCAAGCCTGTGCGTAGGAAGTCATCTGCCAGAGGGGGAATTTTCCCGGACCTGTGAGTCGCCGGGCAGCTCTGAGGCGGTTTGTGGTGAAGGTGTTGTCCCTGTGCTTCATGCCCATCAAGAGACCGCTTGTTTCGAGGTCTGCCTGAGTTCGGGACTTTACGGGCGAGGCCAGCCATTCGTCCCAGAGAGCGTCAAGCCGCAAGCCTCTGTCCACGTCAATACGTCCCCAAGTCGAACACGTGCGAGTACTGGTAGCGTCCGCCGTTGAGGAGAAGGGCGAACTCTGTCCCGGCAGTCCGCGAGGCGATGAGTGAGCGGCATTCGGAGAGGCATATCATCTTCACGAGGTAGTCCAGCCCGAACTGGTATCTGTCCTTTGCGTCGATTGCGCTGGCGATGTAATCTTTGCCGGAATAGCCGCGTATGATGTTGTTGTCCGTCGTGTAGATCAGCTCGCCGTACTTCTGCCGGAAGAACGTATATATCCCCTCGTCCTCAGTCGCCAAGAATATCCTGCTCTGTCCGTGCCGGGCAAAAAACTCGTCGAGCTTCTCTGCTGCCTGCTCCGGCGACGGAGACACAGGATGACCTGCAGGCCGAAGCCTCGTGTAGTCAGTCCCGCGCACGAGAACTCCGACCATTCCGTTGATGCCGTCAGCGGTGATTCTCTTGCGTGCTATGTCGTGAATGTACTGTTTGACGGGAGCGTTGCTCATCATCTCGGGCGTTGCTTTGTGCCTGACGACGTTTCTGCCGTATTTCTGGAAGAACCTCCACCCCGAGAGCCTGACGTTCCTGCTGCGGAAGACCTCATCGAGCGAGAACCTGCACGGCTGCTCAAAGTAGTACTCCCACGCGTTGTGCGTCCCGTTGACGGGGAAATCTACGCTGTACTGTGTCCGGCTGTTCTCCCAGTCGACGACCGGCACAAAACCTTCTGCCTTCGCCTGGCTTATCTTCGTCAGGTGGCCAAGATACAGCGACAGAAGCCCCTCGTCCGTTCCGCTGCTCCTGAGAACATAGAACCTCACCTCAGGGTTAAGGTCGCCGAAGCGTCTGTCCCTTTCCCTCTCGTCCCAGTGGAACAAAGCAAGGTTGATGTCCGTAGCGATGCCCCGAAGAAGCCTGCTGTGCTGAACAATAAGGCCGAGTTTGCGTTTGATGCCCTTCAAACCCATGAACATTACTCCTCCTAAATATTATTCAGCACAGTTTAATTCAGGAACTTCGTTACTGCACTAGCATATTTACTTCTTCAACGGTCCTGTTCGTTATAACTGCAAGTGATTCAGCACTCAGTATTCCCTTGTCCAGAATCCACTTCAGAATATCTACAGCAAGTGAACGATTCTTGCTCCTCTGAACAGTCCATAAATCAGCGCGCCCAAGTATCCTGTCAGCAAATATTTTCTCGCGGCCCGGATATATCCGCGAAAAGTATCCGGCTAGATATTCCAGGTCTTCGGTCTCAAACGGACTTTGTTTCTCGTAGATATAGGCTGTAACTCCTTTATCAAGCGAGAATGTGTTCTCCGTTCTCGTGAAGTGCCTTCCTACCGCCGAATTACTGTCCATCACCTCTTGAGCAAGAAATCTCACAATTTCCTGTGAACCCTCGCTCAAATGAAGCTGTATCGGTTCTGTCGTTAGCACAATATCTGCATTCAGAAAATCTATCGGAAACCCGTCGCGGAGATCCACGTTGCCATTACCCAGATTATTATGATTATGCAGAGAATGCTCTTCAAGCGGAAAGTTCACGCTGTCGAGCAAGTCTGCATTAAGCGTACCGCTGCTGGCAAGCACATATACATTCTTGTTTGTCCCGGCTGTCAGTGAGTTAAGGCAGTCCACAATGTTCCTCAGAGCCGGAATATCGCTGCGCCTCAGTGCATTATGTTCTTGGCAGAACAAGGGAGATACGGGCTTCAAGAATGGTCTGACGGATGGAAAATAACAGTTCGCAGCCCCGAGAGCCATTGCAAGAACGCACAGACTCGCGGCTGCCTTTCCCGCTGTCCTGCTTCTGAGACATTCTGCAATCTGGACAATGCCCATACACGACATGATAAACAAATGCGGTGCCAGAATGAGAATATGATGTACTCCCATCGCCTGCACACGAAAGAACATAACCGCAGAAATCACGGCAGACGTTGCGCAGAAGCATGGATAACGTCTCATGCGTCCTGAATGTATGGACAAGACCAGCCCCAGCCCTGAGAGCAGGAATGTCAGATACCCGAACATCATCACGACTCTATTAACCTTCTGCATAAAACTGATGTCATATCCTGAGTACATATCCGCATAATCATTCTTCAGTATCCGCCACAGCATCGGCCCGAAAAAGACCGCCATAACAAGAAGTGCAAACAACCCGATAATTGCTATGTTGGCCAGCGCATTCCTTAGAGCAGTGATTTTCGCCTCAGCCCTAAGTGCACAATAGACTGACAGAATCACCAGAGCAGCAGCATATCCCACTATGAAGAACGCGAAATAACGCCTGAACAACAGAGTACACAACAGGACGGAAGAGATATACACATCACGCTTGATCTGTGCTCTGTCCAGACTTGAAGGGTCATAGTCCTTCACAAGCAGCACCGCAAGGGAAGCCGGAACAAGGCAGGCTACGTCTATAAGACCATCGAGCAGGGCAAGCACCAACGGAGGGAAAAACAATACTGCAAGCATCGCATGAAGAGTGTACTTTCTTCCGGCCGAAGCGTTTATTACGGACGCAAGCACAAAGAACACAGGCACAGCGAAACATGTATAGACCACAAGCACATAACGCGTAAAGGTACAGCCCGCAATCTTCATAGGCAAAGCGGCCAGCATCGGAATTATGGTGTTGTAATCCGCGAAGAAGATAGTACCGCCGAGCCTGATTATTGCGAGGACAGGCTTGCTGAACAAAGTATTCATGTTAGCAATGGAGCTGCTCCAATATGCTTTTTGATCCCAGTAGTACACGAAAAGGTTTTGGCTGACGAGCCAATAACATATACACGTTCCGATAAATGCGAGAGTTGCAGCGAAAATCCTGTTCCGTCTGTCGGACAGAACTTTTCCCTGTACATCCTTCATCCCGAAGTTATACGCACTCACAAACAGCCGCACAAAAAACGATGTGAACAGCACCCAGAATACAACGCCGCCAAAATTCACCATCAGTGATTCTCCTTCCTGCCTAATTGGTTCTATCACTCACGATATACTTGGGCCGATGCTTGGTCTCCATGTAGGTTTTGCCGACATACTGCCCTATGATGCCCAAGCTCAGAAGCTGAAGCCCTCCGAGAAAACATATCACGCACATTGTTGATGCCCAGCCCGTTACGTTGTGTCCTGTGAAAGCCGCAACAACTCCCCAGACTATTCCCATGCCCCCAAGAAGGGGTATCATTCCTCTCAGAAAAATATTGACCTCGCCGAAATCTGCAAGGTGCTTCAAGACACGTGAGCTTATCAGGCGGTAATCAGCATGGTTGTAGACAATGTCAGCACCCATTGCGCTCATGAACCTGTAGAATGCCTGCGCAGTGGTCCTCTTGAACCATGTATCATTCTCGCGCGATGACCTTACGCCATAAACTATCTCGCTGCCTGCTGAATACTCCTCCAGCATCGCATCTACTGCGTTAATGTCATCCTGACCGTCGCAGTCCAGAGATATAGTTATGTCGCAATTGTCTGCTGCTTCCATGAGACCGGCAAGAAGTGCGTTCTGGTGGCCTCTGTTCCGTGAAAGGCTGATCCCGGAATAGTGATTGTCCTGACGTGAAAGGCTCTCTATGATGTCCCAAGTTCTGTCTTTAGAGCCGTCATTAACGAACAGAATCCGGCTGGCCTTATCGATACTGCCTGATGAGATCAAATCTGTGATTTTGCCCAAGAAAATAGGAGCTGTTACTGGAAGAACCTGCTGTTCATTGTAGCAAGGCACTATTAACCACAAGACAGGACAAGCCTTCATAGTGCGTTCTCCTGATGAGATTGCGTCTGGAAATTATAGGACAGATTCAGTGCGAACTGCGAACTGCGAACTGCGAACATTATACGCACACGCGTTCATCTCTGTCAACCTCCTTAATGCTTAAGATTTTCGGAGATTATAGCATAGAATTATCCCTCCGGCCTTCCTTGACCAGAGGGACTCTAAGTACTTCTCTTATGCAAGAAACTCAAACTTCTTCCTGTTCCTGACTGTCTCTCTTATGAGCGGTGCACTCTCCACGCTCACAGCCCCCGTCTCCTCCTCAGAGTCCGTGTGCTCGAAACTGTCCCGCCCCCTCCGTCCTCTGCCTTCCTGCTCGTCCCCAGCGTCCTTGCGGTGAACCCTCTGCGCCTCTGCCGCCGCTTGGCTGGCCTGGACGGTCTGCACTACCCTTATGCCCTCCTGAATAATCTCCTGACGCTGTCCCGTGTCCTGCGCCGCCGCAAGGGCATTGGGCGTGTGCCTCGCTGTGCTGTCCACGTTCAGGTTCGACATCACCATACTCACCGGCTGTAATGACATTATCCGCCAAGCCTCCCTTTATTGTAGTCGAACGGCTGAAGCACAATCTCGCGTTTCTCGTCGTCCGCAACGAATGATGTATACTTGCACGGCTCGTGAACTATGTACTTCAGGCCTCTCACGGAAATTACCACTCCTCCGTAACATACATCCTTGACGCGTATGATTCCCTTGTCCCTCACGAGCGCAAGCTGTTCGTCGAGTTCGGCGAGCTCCTTCTTCATGCCCTCAAGTGCCGCCTGAAGCTGGAACTTCATCTTCGTGAGGTTCATCATCATCACGCGCTTGTTGTCGTCGAGCTGTCCGGCCTGCTCCATCTTCTTGAGGAGTGCAAGGTTCGGCTCTACGCGTTCAAGATTCTCCTCACAGCGTTTTATCTCAGTCGTGAAGACTTTGCGCTTCTCGAGCTGTTCAGGAGGAAGGCCGACGATTACTTCAGTCTTCGTGCCCATTTCAGAGCCGAGAATGTTGCACGAGACCTCAAGCCCCGCCTCGATTCTTCCGCCCGCAATCTGGGACTGCTTCCCGCCTCCGAGCGCGATAACGGCACGCTGTGCGTAAAGCCTGCTGTGTAGTACCGCGTTCTTCACGAGGATGCTTCCGCCAGCACGAATCGTCGCCTGGTCGCAGAAACTCAGCGATATATCTCCGTTCGCGCGTATCGTTCCCTTGCCCGTCCCGCGAACTCCGCCGTGAATCACAATTACGCCCTGACTGTCCACGTCCGCACCCTCTACGGGGCCGTGAATGTCTATGTTCCCCTGCGCCACAACGTGGAAGCCGTCCCGCACTGCCCCGTGAATCTTCACTGCTCCCGTGAAGTCTATGCTACCGACTCCGAAATCTATATCTCTGTGAATGTCCAGCTCAGGAAGCACTACAAGCCTTCCGTGTTCGTTCTTGAGCTGTCCTTCTGCAGTGGCAACGAGCAGCAGAGGATTCATCTCGTCTTTCTTGAGGCCGTCCCCGAAGGAAAATTCTACGTTGCGGACGGGCTTGTACTTCACGACACCGCCGGTAACATCGACTCCGTTCTTGCCGCTCTGAAGAGGATGCTTGAGGGCGATTTCTTGGCCGGGATGGACGACTACTATTGTGCTCCTGCTCCAGAAGTCTATCTTTTCGTCCTCGCGCACCTCAAAAGGTTTGTCCGGGTCCTTAATAAGCTCTATGTACGCATCTTTGCCCTCTATCGGCGGTATTCCTGTTGCAACTGCTACGGGCTGGTTTCCGAGCTTTCGGGCTATCAATGACTCTATTGCTTTCTCGTCTATGCCTATCTTCACGTGGCTAGCGGCCAATGCTCTAAGCACTTCCTCGACGGTAGGCCAAGGCTTCGCGAAGAACGGCGGCTCTATCGCAACGCTGGCTGTCATCCTGTCGCCGGAAATCGTTACGAGAATCTTTGCGTCCTTCTCGAAAGCAGGGTTGCGCACGCTGACTTTGCAGGTCTCGCCGTCCTGAATGAACTTGCGGATTGCCTTGAAGTCATAGCGGATTATCCCATACTCCTTGAGGTAGGCATAAACGTCGTTCTCCTTGAAGTCTTTGCTGAAGCAGGACAGATAGATTCCGTCGGGACGCGCTTCGAGGGAGAATATCTCCTTGTCTATCATGTCTTCACCTCCTATGATGCGTTGAGTTTTTCACGGAGAATTGCGCGGAGCATTGACAGTCCTTTGCCGTGAATCTGCGAGACGCGGCTTTCCGAGACACCCATAACTGCGCCTATCTCCTTGAGGGTCAGGCCCTCGTAGTAGTACAGGCTCAGCATTGTGCGTTCACGGTCAGGGAGTTCACCGAGTGCTTCGGCGAGCTGCTGCTTCTCGCTCTCGTCGTCTAGGCGGTCTGCGGCGGTTTCGCGGTCGTCGGCGAGTGTCGCTTCTACGGGGACTTCTCCGTCGTCGAGCGGAGCAGTGTCATCAAGCGATGCGATGTACCCGCGCGAAGCCAGCTCCTGAATCTCGTAGTACTCGTCCGCGTCAACACCCATCTCCTGCATTATCCATTCATCGCGCATCTCGCCCTTGTCCCGAAGTATCTTCTCCAACGCTTTGTTGTACTTCTGGACTTTCTCGCGGCCGGTGCGTGAAAACCAGTCGCATTTCCGAAGTTCGTCGAGAATTGCACCCCTTATGCGCGGGATCGCGTAGGTCTGGAACACGAAGCCTTTGGACGGGTCGAACTTGTCCACTGCGTCGAGAAGCCCGAACACCCCGAAGCTGAGTATGTCCTCATAGTCCAGCCCGGAAGGCGGAGTTACTGCCATTCTGCCGACAACGTACTTTATCAGCGGAAGGTAACGCGTTATAAGCTCATCACGGCCTTTTCCGGTGCGCGCAAATTCTTCCCACAACAATTTCTCCTCATCAGTCTTCATCTTTCCCAGCATCACCCCCGCCTAGATTTCCTTCACGCCTTTGCCGAGCGTCTTGACCTTCAGCATCCAGTTGCTCGTAGAAAACTCTATTGTCCTTCCTTTGTTCCCGCCTGTGTCTGCTGCCGCCAGCGCGATACCGAGCGAGCGGAGCTTCAGCATTGTTTCGCTGACGTTCTTTGCGCCGACCGTGAGGAAGTCCGCTGACATTCCCGGCAGGGAGAACATCTGCGCTCCTCCGGCTATCTTTGCGCGTATCCTGTTCTTGAGCGCGCCGAGCCTGAGCATGTCGTCAATTATCTTCGGGACTGCTGTATCTGCGAACTTCCCGACTTTCTCTGAGCCTGCGAGCCCCCTGCTGTTCGGAAGCATTATGTGAGCCATGCCGGCGATTTTTGCCGTAGAGTCGTAGACCACGAGCCCGATGCACGAGCCCAGCCCGAGCGTAACGAGTTTTATCGGTGCACGGATGACTGTGAGGTCAGCCATGCCCAGAACGATAGTATTTTCTGCCATCACATCACCTTTAGCTTTCTCAGGAGCAGTTCAAGTGCGTCAGGGTCAGGAATAAGTATTATGTGGCCGGAGACTTTGCGGCCTTCTTCCAGACCTTCGACGCTTAATTCTGTGTTGACGAGCAGGGCAGTCTCTCCCATCTGCCCGTATATCGATGCCACAACATCGAGTATTGAGCTCAGCATGTCATGTGCTACTCCCGGGACACTGATCTGATGCTGAGTGCCAAGAAGCATGTTTATCGCGTTGAGGAAGGAACTCAGCACGATGTTGCCCACTTCGCTTAGTGCGCTGTCGGTCATGTCCTGCGGGATTTCCCCCACAGGAATAAACGTCCCGAACTGCTGCTTGAGCAGAAGCTCCACCATGAGCCGGGCATCTTCCTCGTTCTGTATAAATATCAGAGAGCACTGGAAGCCTCCCAATGACCTGACGAACACAGCACCTACTATCTGCATGGGGTCTCCGTAATGTTCCCCCAAGTCGTAAATCGAGACGAGCTCGGTCTTGGGGACGGTCATCTGAATCTTGCGGTTCAGGAGGCCGCTTAATGCTGTTGCGGCGTTGCCCGTGCCGATGTTGCCGACTTCCTTGATTGCGTCAAGCTGCAAGGTGCTGAACGATTCCATGTCTGACATCGGGAGTCTCCTAGTTCTTCGTCGAGTAGAACGATGCAACGTCAAGGATAAGCGCAACGTTGCCGTCTCCGAGTATCGTGCCGCCCGTTATGCCGTCAATCTTGCTCAGGAAGCGGCCGAGAGACTTGATGACGATTTCCTGCTGTCCGATGAGCTGGCTCACGATGAAGCCTATCTTGTTCTTGCCGATCTTCACCACAACAACGGGGTATTCGTCCCTGTCGCGCTCGATGTCGTCTGTCCCGAGAATGTCCCCGAGAATGTTCAGCGAGAGCACCTCTCCGCGAAGGAGTGTCGTAGGTTCGCCGTGAACTGTCTTGATGTCTTCCTTGCGCACCATTATGGTTTCTTCGACGTTCTCGAGGGAGATAGCGTAGGTCTCGTTGCCGACCTTAATGAGTAGCGACAACACGATAGCCAGCGTCAGAGGAAGCCTGATGTAAACGTGAGTGCCCTCGTTCTTCTTGCTGACAAGGTCAAACTGTCCGCCAAGCTGTTCAACTTTCGTCTTGACCGCGTCCATTCCCACTCCGCGCCCGGAAAGGTCTGTTATCTGCTTCGCCATGCTGAAGCCGGGAAGAAGGACTATCTGTGTTGCCTCCTCGTCGCTCATTATGGCGGCTCTGTCCTCAGTGAGAATCCCGCGCTCAATGGCCTTCTGCTTCACGCGCTCGGGGTCAATGCCTGCGCCGTCGTCGCTGACCTCGATAACAACGCCGCTTCCTTCTTGGTATGCCGCGATTTTCAGAGTACCTTTCTCGGGCTTGCCGAGTGCCTTGCGTTCGTCGGGGTGCTCGATGCCGTGATCCATAGAGTTGCGGATGAGGTGAACCATCGGGTCGCCGATCTCGTCGATGACTGTACGGTCAAGTTCAGTGTCTTCGCCTTCAAGGACAAGCTCAACGTTCTTGTTGAGGGTTTTGCTGAGGTCGCGGATAAGACGCGGGAATCTGTCGAACGTGAAACTTACCGGGACCATCCTCAGCTTCGTAACGAGCTCCTGAATGTCGCCGGAAATTCTGCCCAGCTGTGATAGCGTCTCGTCAAACTGCCTCAGCCTTGCTTCCTGAACAAGACGCTCAATTCTTGCACGCGAGATAACGAGCTCACCCACGAGGTTCATGAGCTTATCCAGCCTGCCGATGTCAACCCTGACTGTCTGGCTGGACTTCTTTGCGCCTTCCTTCTTGGCCGGTGCTGCTGATGCGGCGGGTCTGGCTGGCGCGCTTGAAGCAGGTGCGGGTGCAGAGACTTCGGGCGCAGGTGCTGCTTCGGGTGCAGGTGCTGCTGCCTGTGCTGGAGTGGCGGCGGGTGCTGGAACTGCGTCTGCCTTGACCTCATCGACATCTGCACTCTGAACATCGCCTATCTTCTCGATTGCGGCTTTGACCTCCTCAGCTGATGCGGGAGTCGCAACGTAAATCGTGAACTCGAACTCGAACTCCTCACGTTCCAGCGCGTCCGTCGGGGGCTCTGCGCGGAAAATCTCTCCCATCTCCTCAAGCCTGTTCACCACCATGTAGGCACGTGCGGCCTTCAGAAGGCACGACTGGCTGAGCGTTACATGTACGCTGTAGGCGTTGCTGCCTTCGTCGTTGGCTTTCTTGGCCCAGTCGGCATCCTGAGACGAGACGGTACCTCCTGCCGGTGCGGCCTCTGCTGGAGCGGCTGGTGCGGCAGAAGGGGCAGCTTCTGCAGGAGCTTTGTTGCGGAGCTGTGCTACCATGTCCGACACGTCAATGTGTGCATCGTTCCCGCCGCCTCTGATGCTGTCCGCCATCGCCTGAAGGTTATCCAGTCCCGTGAACAGAAGGTTCATGTCCGCTTCGGTGAGGGGACGCGTACCCTTCCTGGCTTCGTCGAGACGGTCTTCCATCGCGTGGGTAAGCCCCATCATCTGCGTGAAGCCCATCGTTCCAGCCATTCCCTTAAGCGTGTGGGCACTCCTGAAGATTTCGTTGATTACGTCCATATCAACCATATCTTTCTCGAGTGCCAGCAGCATATCGTCAAGTCTCTGTAAATTGTCGTCAGTTTCGTCGAGGAACGCCCCGAGATACTGACTCATATCCATATCTGACAAAGTATGTATTCCCCCTTCAAGAATTTATCATTTAACCAGTCTGACCATAGCATCAGGTATTTCGTTGAGCGGCAGAACTTCGTCGACTACTCCGGCATCAACGGCAGCTTTAGGCATTCCGTAGACAACGCAGGTCTTCTGGCTCTCTGCGATGACGTACGCACCTTTCCTCTTGAGCGCGACAGCTCCGTCCGTGCCGTCCCTGCCCATTCCTGTAAGGATTACGCACAGGACATTTCCGCCGTATTCGTCAGCAACGCTCAGGAACATGATGTTGGCGGCAGGTTTCACCGAGAGTACAGGAGGAGCATCAGACAGTCCGCACACTGCAGTGCCGCTGCGCCTCTTGACGATTAGGTGGCTTCCGCCCGGAGCGATGACTACTCTGCCGGGTTTCAGCGTGAGTCCCTCGAAGCCCTCGACCACCTCGACCGCTGACGTGTCGTTGAGACGTTTCGCGAAAGACGTAGTGAACTCTTTGGGCATATGCTGCGTAATCACGATCGGCACAGGGAACTTCTTGGGGAGCTTGGGGATGAGTTCGCTCAACGCCATAGGCCCGCCCGTTGAACTCGCGATCGCCACGATGTCATAGCGTCCCGTCAGGTTCATGGGAGGGTTCATCCTCCTGAAGTCTGGTGCTCTCGGCAAAGTGTGCTGGGGCTGCGAGATCAGACCTGCCTTTGTCCTAAGGCGCGCTGTGCTTGCGGCTATTACCTTGTCGATAATCTCATGTCCGATGGTCTTGATGTTCAGGGAAATTGAGCCTGACGGTTTGCCGATAAAGTCAACGCATCCGAGCGCGAGTGCCTTTAAGGTTGTCTCTGCGCCCTCCTGCGTCATTGAGCTGACCATTATCACGGGGAGCGGGTTAGTCCGCATTATCTCTTCAAGTGCCGTGAGGCCGTCCATGTTGGGCATCTCTACGTCCATCGTAACAACGTCGGGCTTCAGCTTCTGTATCTGCGCGATTGCGTCTTTGCCGTCGCGTGCTGTACCTGCAACTTCGATGCGCGGGTCTGAACGCAGAATGTCGCTGATGAACTGCCGCATCAATGCGCTGTCGTCGACTACCAGTACCCTTATTTTTCCGCCCCTGGGTATCATGCTGTCTTGCTGTCTCCTTTCTGTTTGCTGTGTGATTGCGTAATTATAGCCTTATTTCTCGTCTGAGAATAAACTCTTCGTAAGCCGCCTAAAGAATGACCTGACTCCTCCGCCCTCCGGCTGTCTGAGAGCTTCAGGCTTTATGTCCGCGCCCTCGCACAGCTTCAGGAGTTCTCCGGCCAAGTTCCTGACGCAGATGCTGGCATTGGACTCCGGGTCAGTCCTGTAGAAGATCTTGCGGGCCTTGACGGAACGCTCTATCGCCTCATCCCTGAGGACGTAACCCAAGTACACGGGAGCGTTGCCCAGAAACTGCATCGACGCGAGCTTTATACGTTCTGCGACTTCTGAGGCTTCGCGGGAACTTTCCGCCATGTTCACGACAAGCATAAGGCCGGTAGTTGCTCCCTCGATGCTCTCCCATGCCGCCGCACCGAGAGACTTTATCACACCGTAAGCATCTCGTATGCTCGTGGGCTCTGGGGTGGTTACGAGTATCGTTATCTCCGACGCGTAGGCGAACGACAGAACGCCCCTGTGAATCCCTGCTCCTGCGTCCATAATGAGGTAGTCAGAGAGCGTCTCGATGCCGGACATTCGCTCAAACAGCCTCTCCATGTCGTTATCATCAAGGTCGGCAATGTCCTTCAAGCCCACGCCTCCGGGAAGAAGCGCGACTGCTCCGTTCCTTGCGGTAGCTCTCTGCGAAGTCCTGAAGTGGACAAGAATTTCGTTGAGGCTGCGAGAGCCGTCGATGAGGTGCGAGATGTTATAGCGTGCGTTGTTGACCCCGCAAAGTATGTCCAGATTCGCCATGCCCAAATCTGCATCTATGAGGACGACTCTCTTGCCGAAATCTGCCAGCGCAAATGACAATGCCGCCGCAATGTTGCTCTTTCCGACTCCTCCCTTGCCGCTCAGAATTGAGAGCGTGTGCAGCCTCTGAGGGGGAGTATTCTTCTGCCTGTTGTCTTGTACCATACGCCTTAATTCTCCAGCCTGATCGGGATTGTATTCATAACGCGCCATCTGCCTCTAACGCTTTCGTTCGTCTTCGGACTTCATCAGGAAATCCGCTATACGTGAACCTGTCGCAGTCTCTATGTCTTTGGGGACGTTCTGCCCGACCGTCAGGAACGACACAGGACAGCCTACTACCTGCTGAATGTTGAAGATTGAGCCGTAGCTTACCGTCTCGTCAAGTTTCGTGAAAAGCAGGTGGGACACCGGGATGTTGGGGATGTGTTCGACAACGTCAAGCATGTCCTTGTACTTCATGTTTGCGGAGAGCACAAGATGTACGGCATCGGGCATGAAGGCATTGTAGATGTTCTCGAACAGATCCATGTTCTTCTTGTCGCGCTGAGACCTTCCGGCAGTGTCGAGAAGGATTATCTCTGCGTTGTCGTGTTCCTCGACTGCGTTGGGTATTGTGTTTATGTCAAAGATTATCTCTATCGGCACGCCGAGAATCTTCGCGTACGTCTTGAGCTGTTCGACCGCTGCGATCCTGTACGTGTCCGCCGTGAGCAATAACACTTTCTTGTGCTCCCAGAGTGCTTTGATTGCGGCGAGCTTGGCGATTGTCGTGGTCTTGCCGACACCTGTAGGGCCGAGAAGCATGACCTTTCTGCCACCTACGGCATCTCCTCCGTTGTCGCCCGAGCACTCTATCTGTGTTGCCAGCCATTTCGTGAAGGGAAGTTTCTTGCTCTTGTCCTTCTTCGAGGCTATTGCGTAATCAGCGAGGAGTTTGCGTATATACCTTTCGTCGACATCCGAAGCCCTGAGCCGTCCCTCGACTCCCGAGTCTTCCTGCGAGAGCTGCGGCATAGGCTGGAATGTCTGAGCCTGAACAGGGGCTCTCTGCTGTACAGCGACAGAGACACCGTTCTCGACAGCAGTGATTCTCTGAAGCAGAACGTCTATTCTGTCGGCAAGCGCGCCCACCTGATCCCTGAGCATCCTTGCGTCGCTGTCGGACATTGACGGTGCGGCAGGAACTGCGGGAACTGGCTGCTGAGGCGGCATGACCGGCGCGGGCTGCGGCGGAGGCGTAACGGGTGCGGGACGTGTGGTGAGGCCGTAAGCGTT
This sequence comes from Synergistaceae bacterium, assembly GCA_017450125.1. Lineage (NCBI taxonomy): Bacteria > Thermotogati > Synergistota > Synergistia > Synergistales > Synergistaceae > Synergistaceae bacterium. Next base: position 24,312 of record JAFSWZ010000028.1, read on the forward strand.
TCTGAGGCCTTCGGGGGAAATCTGTATGTTCTCGCCCTGCGGAAGCCTGTAGCCTTCTTCCCCGAGAGGTGCGGTAGGTTCGGCAGGCGCAGACGACGAGAGACTCCCTCCGCGTTCCTTGAACTCCATCAGCTTCTGGAACGCTATAAGGTTCTCGCGCCTCGTGTCCTCGTCCATCGTCGAAGCTGTTGATGTTACGGTTGCCTGTCTGGGTCTGGGCTGAGGCCGGGTGTCGTCTTCCTCGAGGATTCCGGCCGTAACCTTCAGGACAGAACGCTTGAACATCCCCAATACGCCGCCTTCCTTTATCATCTGCGTTGAGAGGATGACTGCGTCTCTTCCCAGACGTTCAGCGGCTAGCCTGAGAGCTTCTGCGTCGTCTTTTGCGGTGAAAGTTATCTGGTTAGTAACCCGCATTGAGTGTACCCTTTAGCATAATAATTATTTATTCTCATGTTCATAGCTACTCCACCATTCCGACTGTCTTTATCTGTACTCCGCGCGTTATCTCGTTGTACGACACAACGAAGATGTTGCTTATCGAGCCTTCAATGAGCCTGCGCACAATCAGCCTCACATCAGGGTGAACCAGCAGCACGGGCGGAAGGTTCTTGACGATCATCTCTTCCATTGCGCGGGATATTGCGGAAATCATCCTCTGAACTTCGCGCGGGTCTAAGTTCAGCTGCCAGCCCCGTGCCAAATCTCCGTCAACACCGGCCGTAATCTTCTGCTCCCAGTTCGGCGAGAGAGTCGCGGCTGTAATCACTCCGTCCGGGCCCTGAATCTTCAAGGAGATTAGGCGTGAGAGTGCTTCTCTTGCGCGTTCGGTGAGGAAGTCGACACTACGGGACATCTTGCCGAAGTCAGCGAGTGCCTCAAAGATCGTAACGAGGTCGCGTATCGGTATCTGTTCGCGTATGAGGTTTTGCAGAACCTTCTGAATCTCACCCAGAGACAGCGACGCTAACAGGTCATTGACGACAGCAGGAGAGTTCTCCTTGACCATGTCAGTGAGCTTCTGGACTTCCTGACGCGTGAGGAGTTCTGCGCCGTTCTTCCTGATTACCTCGCTCAAATGCGTTGCAAGCACTGACGGAGCATCAACGACCGTGTAACCCATCGCCTCTGCCTTGTCCCGCAGGTCTGGCGAAATCCACAGCGCGGGAAGCCCGAATGCCGGTTCTTTCGTGGGAACGCCGATGAGGTCTTCTGCGACTGCTCCTGTGTTCATGGCGAGGTAGTGGTCGGGGAGAAGTTCGCCTCTTCCGGCCTCTGCACCCTTCACCCTTAATATGTACTCTGTGGGCTTTATCTGTATGTTGTCGCGGATTCGTATCGGCGGAACGACAATCCCCATCTCTAAGGCCATCTGCTTGCGTATCGTGCCGATTCTGTCGAGCATGTCTCCGCCCTGTCCCGGGTCAATCAGCGGGATAATCGCGTACCCAATCTCTGCCTCCATCGGTTCAACCGTGAGGAGCTTCATCACGTCTTCAGGAGACACCGGCTCGGCCTTCGGAGGTTCGGCCTGTGCTCCGGGCGCGGAAGGTGCTCCGGGTGCTCCGGCGGGGACTTGGCCTGCTGTTCCGGGTGCGAGTGCGGCCTGTTCTTCGGCGTTGATTGCCTGAACGTTCGCTTCACGGCTGACGGCATAGCCCAGTGCTCCCGTGAGTAAGGACAACGACACGAAAGGCACTGTAGGCAGTCCGGGAATAAGTCCCATCGACATAAGCATACCCGAAGCGATATACAGCGGTCTCGGGTAACGCGTGAAGGAGTTGATGAGGTCCGGGCCAAGTTCTGAGCTTGCGGCGGCACGCGTAACGATTACGCCCATTGCGGTAGACATCAGCAGGGCGGGAATCTGTCCGACGAGTCCGTCCCCTACGGTAAGAAGGCTGTAATGTCCTGCTGCCTGAGCCGCGTCCATTCCGCGCATGAAGATTCCGATTGAGAGCCCGCCGACAATGTTTATCGTGGTGATTATGAGGCCGGCGATTGCGTCTCCCTTCACGAACTTGCTTGCACCGTCCATCGCTCCATAGAAGTCCGCCTCGCGCTGAATGTCCTGCCTTCTCTGCTTCGCTCCCTGCTCGTCGATAAGTCCGCTGTTGAGGTCAGCATCAATTGACATCTGCTTGCCAGGCATTGCGTCGAGAGTGAAACGCGCGGCGACTTCTGCGACACGTTCAGCACCCTTAGTGATTACCAGCATCTGAATGATGACCAGAATCAGGAACATGATTATTCCCACGACGTAATTTCCGCCGACAACGAAATTCCCGAAGGCGTTGATGAGTTCGCCTGCGTTGCCGTAAAGCAGTATGAGCCTCGTTGTGGAGACGTTGAGCGACAGGCGGAACAGCGTAGAAATCAGGAGCAGCGTCGGGAAGATAGAGAGGTCTAACGCTCTCTTGACGTAGAACGTAACAAGCAGCGTAACCACGCCGAGAGTTATGTTCATCGCGAGCAGTATATCAATGAGCCAGGTCGGCAGGGGAACGACCATCATGATGATGATGAGCACCATAAGGAGAGCCACGCCGATATCGGAATAGCTCTGAACCTTCTTGCGCATACTTGGTACGCTTGCGGCGGCGGCCTCTGGCAAAGTGAAACTCATCCCCGTTCAATTGCAGAATAAATGTTGTGGAAAATCAGCCTTGTATTTTACACGAAAAGCCGTAAAACAGGAAACCATACTATAATCTACAGCCAGCATCACAAATCTCACAGGAGGTACTACATCATGAAACGCAGACTTTTTGCAGGCGCGCTGGTGCTCATCATCAAGAACAAGAATGACAGACCAGCAACTTTGAATGTTTACTGGAAATAGACTTGCATAATGTGATAGACTGCATAGAATTTTTTGACGATAGGAGTTTTTCATGGCAATGAATTATGTAGAAGTCAGCGTATTCATCATTTATCTGGTATTCATGCTCGCAATAGGAGTATGGTTCTTCGTGAAGGACAAGCATCAGACGGAGAAGGGTTACTTCTTGGGAGACAGGAAGATGGGGCCGTGGGTTGCGGCACTTTCCGCCGGAGCGTCGGACATGAGCGCGTGGGTGTTAATGGGACTGCCTACGTCGGTTTACGCTCTCGGACTTGGCCAGGTCTGGATTGCTGTAGGTCTCGCGCTGGGCTACTCGCTGAGCTGGATCTACGAAGCCCCCAGACTTCGCGCGTTCTCGATTACGGCCAACGACTCAATCACTATCCCCCAGTACCTCACTAACCGTTTTCTGTCGGAGTCGAAGACACTGCAGATAATCTCTGCGGCAGTGTTCCTCGTGGCCTATACGGTATACGCGGCATCGAGCATCAAGGCCTGCGGTACGCTCTTCAACACCGTAACAGGCATTAACACGACCGTAGCAATGTACCTCGCGGCAGTAATCGTAATCGGCTATACGTTTCTCGGAGGGTTCAGCGCAGTATCGTGGACTGACTTCTTTCAGGGAATGCTGGTGCTTGCGGCAATGCTGATTGTCCCGATAGCGGCGGCAACAATGCTTGAGCCCGGTGCTTCTGCATCAATCGACACGCCCAACTACTGGAACATGTTTTCTTCGTGGCAGGACATAGTCTCAGGTCTGGGCTGGGGGCTCGGGTATTTCGGGATGCCTCACATCATCATCCGCTTCATGTCCATCAACTCACAGAAGGAGCTACGCAAGTCGGCCAAGATAGGCATCTCTTGGACGCTGATAATCTTGGGCTTCGCTGTTCTTGTCGGAGTAGTAGGGAGAATGTTCATCGGCTTTGATGACAATGTGAATGCGAACTCGCTCGTGTTTGTCGTGATGACGCGGAGGATTTTCCCTGCTCTGATTTCGGGCGTAATGCTCTCGGCGGTTCTTGCGGCGGCAATGAGCACTGCAGACAGTCAGCTTCTTGCGGCGGCTTCGGCGTTTGCGTCGGACGTGTACCATCCTGTTATCCGCAGGAATCAGGCTACGGAAAAAGAGATGCTCTGGGCGGGGCGTTATGTGGTTCTGCTCATCGCTCTTGCGGCACTGTACATTGCGGCGAACCCTGACGCGGGCTCGATAATGTCCCTCGTCTCCAACGCGTGGGGAGTGTTCGGAGCTGCTTTCGGCCCGGCAATAATGCTGAGCCTGTTCTGGAAGCGTTTTACGTTCTCCGGCGCGGCGTGCGGAATCTTCGTCGGTGCTGTTGTGGACATTGCGTGGTTAATGTACATGTCCCACACGGGAGTCTACGAGATAATTCCGGGCTTCTTCGCGGGACTGCTGGCGGCTGTAGTTGTGTCGGTGCTGTCGCCGAAGCCTTCATCTGAGGTTGAGGCACTCTTTGACCGTGCACTGACGATGTCGAACGAGTAAGATTTGGAGAAAAAAATTGCCTCCCCTGAGATTCTCGGGGGAGGTTTTGTTACGTGCTGAGGTTATGCGTTCATTGCCTTAAGGTGTCTGGCCATTAGTTCCTTGCGGCGGGCGGCGGTGTTCTTGTGCATTACGCCTTTCGCCACTGCTTTGTCGATAACGCTCTGTGCGCTGTCGAAGACCTTGCGGGCAGCTTCTGCGTCTCCGGCTGCGGCGGCCTTGAGGAGTTTCTTGACGGCGGTCTTGCACATGGATGACCAGTGCCTGTTGTATAACCGATTGCGCTCGGCTGTCTTTACGCGCTTCTCTGCTGACTTCTTGTTGGGCATAAACTTTCTCTCCTGAATGATTGTGTGATGATGCCGGAGGGGAGACTCGAACTCCCACAGGATCGCTCCCGGCGGATTTTGAGTCCGCTGCGTCTACCATTCCGCCACTCCGGCAATTGTTATCGATGATGCATAAAATACACTGCGATTCAAGTTTTGTCAAACCTTGTCGGTCATACCCATTTCACGCAGGTGCTTCACCACGCCCCTGACCTCCTGAGACTTCCCCCGCCTCGTGATGAACAGCGCATCCGGCGTATCCACCACAACCAGATCATTAACGCCGTTCAGGACAGCCAGCTTCCCCCGCGAATGCACAAAGCAATTCTCGCTCTCCAGAAGCAGACCATCGCCGACAACGACATTCCTGCTCTCGTCGTGCTCGAGAACGTCATCGTGAAGCGCGTCCCACGAACCTACATCAGACCACCCCGAGTTCACCAGCGGCACAACAGCGACACGTTCTGCCTTCTCCATCACGGCAACATCGAACGCAACGTTCTTCACTCCCGCGAACTCCGAGCGTACAGCCTTCCTCTTGGCCAGCGCGAAGAGCTCAGGGTCAGCGTTCTCAAGCTCAGCGTAAAGGCATCGGGGCGTGAAGATGAAGATTCCTCCGTTCCAGAAGTACGAGCCCGAACGCAGATACTCCTGCGCTGTCTTGAGGTCAGGTTTCTCCACGAACCTTTCAGCCTCGCAGTAACCTCCTTCAAGTGCCTTCCCCTGCCGGATGTACCCGAAGCCTGTATCAGGCCGTGTCGGAGCAATCCCCAGCGTCGCAATGTACCCGTCCCGCGCCGCCCTAACCGAAACCTTAAGTGCCTCCGCGAAGATTCTGCTGTCCCTGATGAACGCGTCGCTAGGTGCAACGATCATGACATCATCAGCCTCTGCACCCTTCGACAGCAATTCTTCGACCGCAAGCAGAATTGCCGGAGCAGTACCTCTCGCGCAAGGCTCCTCGATGATGAAGCCCTCAGGAAGATTCTCTGCACCGAAAACCTCTGTAGCCTGAGCGTTCACGAGGTCGTGCCACTTTGCGCCGGAAATAACACGCAGGAACTCGAGCGGTACAACGTTAAGCATACGCAGAGCCGTAGTCTGCAGAAGCGTGCGTTCGCCGTGAAGAGCAAGAAACTGCTTCGGAAAACTCTCCCGCGAGAGCGGCCACAGTCTCGTCCCGCTTCCCCCGCTGAGGATAAGTGCGTAGGTATTGCTCATCAGTTGTTCACCATAGACTTCGTGCCAAGCTTCAGCATCTGCGTAATGCTCGTCGACAGAAGCGGTATCGGGTCAACGAACTGCCCGCCCAGAATCAGGCTGTAGTGAAGGTGAGGGCCTGTAACCCTTCCAGTCGCGCCGGACTTGGCCACAACCTGCCCCTTGACGACACTATCACCCTTCTTGACGTTTATCTCGCTCAGGTGGAAGAAAGCCGTGATTACACCGTTGCCGGAGTCAATGTAGACGCTCCCGCCCGCGTAATAGTGGAAACCCGTCAGTATCACCGTCCCCGCGAACGGAGCACGCACCTTCGTGCCGGTAACCGCCCTGATGTCAGCTCCGTTGTGCCCGGCTCTGGGCTGTCCGTTGTAGACGCGGCTCTTGCCGTACTGGCTCGTCAAAGTTATGTTCGTCAGAGGAGGCTGGGGCGGCGTTGTCCACTGTCTCGGCGTTGTCATAGAGCGGAGAGCTGCGCCGACGAGCTGGGATTCGTTACGTATTCGCTTGAGCTCCTTCTTCGGAGGGTTGACCATCTTGGGATTCACCGTGAGGTTCTCCTTCGGGTAATCTTTGGCGCGTATCGTTATGAACCCTGAGGCCTTGTACTTCCTGCCGCCCTGAACGAACTCGAAACGTATAGGGTAGCTGCCCGGCTTGACCTTCCTCACGTCAGTGCCGAGCAGAGCGTAGGAGATTTTCCCCGCTCCTCCCTGCTCTACATTGAGGGCAATGCTCCTGTCCATCCACGTAACTGACGGCGAAGAGTAGTCGGCTGTGGAGGTTATCGAGACCGCGAAAGCCTGTCCCAAGTCCCAGCTCGTGGGAAAGTTCACCCATGATGCTGCTGATGCTGAGGAGGAGCAGAGCAGGAGAAACAGCACTGACAGCAGAAATTTTCTTGTGCGCATATAATTCACTCCTGATTCAGATTCTTTATGAGTTTCACGAGAAGCCCGGCAAGTTTCCCTGAAGATTTCTTCATCACGTCGAGGACTTCCTGCCCCGTCAGAGTTTTGTCCGGCTCAATCCCTGCCGCCATGTTCGCGACGCACGACAGAACTGCAACCCTCAAGCCCATAGCGTTTGCCGTAATGACTTCGGGGACTGTGGACATTCCGGCCAAGTCTGCGCCGAGAAACCCCGCCATCTTCACCTCTGCCGGTGTCTCGAAGGACGGCCCCATGAATGCCGCGTAAACTCCCTGCCTCAGGCCGAAGCTTTCAAGCACAGAGAGTATCGCCGGGCTGTAAGCATGGCTCATGTCGGGGAAACGTTCATTCCAGCGCGAGTCGTTCGAACCGCTGAGAGGGTTCGCTCCCATGAGGTTGATGTGGTCTCTTACGGCTATGATGTCTCCGGGACTGTAAGACGTGTTGATTGCTCCGGCGGCATTCGTGGCTATGTAGTTCCTCACTCCGAGCATCCCGAAGACACGGACGGGAAAAGTTACTGCCTTCATTGAGTGCCCCTCGTAGTAATGCACTCTGCCCTGCTGGATGATTACGGGACTGCTTGAAATTCTCCCGATGATGATTTTTCCCGCGTGCCCTGGTGCTGTTGAGCCTGGCCAGTGCGGAATGTCAGCAACGTCTATGGTTGTGGTGTTTTCTGCCGCGTCCGCAATACCTCCTAGTCCTGAGCCGGAGACTATTACGGTTTCGGGCTGTTCTGGGAGAAAGCGTCTGATGTAGTCCGCTGCTTCTAGTGCCTGTTCGTAGTTATAAGTTGTCATAGTAACCGCCTCCTTAGGTTAATGGATTGACGTATTCTAGCATACGGTGTTGACGGCTGAATGCATGATACAATTACTGAAATTTCCACGCAAAATAAAGGGGCAGAACGTAATGACGGCAAAACAAGAACGAGCTGTAGAGCTGAAGAACAGGACGGGCGACGCACACTACAACTGCGCACAGGCAGTAGCATGTGTATTCAGCGAAGAGACGGGAGTAAGTGAAGAGACCATGAAGAAGCTCGGAGCGGGTTTCGGTCTCGGAATGGGAACTATGGAGGCAACCTGCGGCGCGCTCTGCGGTGCACAGATGGTGCTGGGACTCATGAAGTACGAGGGCAAACCCATACGCAAGGACGCTGCGGAACTGTACAAGGCGTTCACGGACAAGTGCGGAGCCTCAATCTGTAAGGAGCTCAAGGGAGTCGGGACAGGGAAGGTATTATGTTCCTGCGACGACTGCGTAAGGAATGCAGTAAAAATTTTGGAGGGAATGTTGACGCAATGACAGTATCTGTGTATAATCACGCATCACGCATCACGCATCACGCATCACGCCATAACTATGCCCATTCACAGCTGATAATCAGGACTTTCACGGAGGCCGGACAATGATCAAGCAGGCCATAAAGTCCGTACTCGGTGAGAAGAACATAGCCCGCATTCAGCGCGTACGTCAGGCGATCGGCGCGGCACGCGCAATGTGGCACAACACCGGCAGAGCAGCGATGAGCCAGTCAGACAGAACAGCAACATTGTGCCTGATGCAGGTTCACCAGATGGAGAAAGCTATGGTTGTCGGCAAGACCAGCTACATCGACACGGTCAAGTACAGCCAGCTTATCGACAGACTATCGGAGCTTATAGACGGCGGCATGTCCCCTCAGGACTTCACGGTGAGGGAATGTGCCGCTGTGATTCACTCAGCACTTGGCCAAGTTGTAGGGCATGATGAGGATAAGGCAGTCTTTGCGGCCTTCCTCGAGCAGTGCGGTATACCTCTGGACTTCAGGGGAGGAGTTGAAAGAATCCCGCGCGCGGAAATCTTCGCACACAACGACTTCGACTATCACGCGTTCGTGAGTTCGCGGCACTCGGTGAGACGCTTCAAGGACAAGATAATTCCCCGCGAGGCAATCAACGATATTGTTAGGGACGCTCTGTACTGCCCGTCAATCTGCAACCGCCAGCCCTTCAAGGTCTACTTCTCCGAGAACCCCGACACCGTCAAGCGCATCATCAAAGCCGGAGTAGAGCCCTTCGTCGCACCGAACGTCCACGACGCGCTGATAGTAACCTGCGACAGGGCATTACTGACACCCGCAGAGATGAACGACCAAGAGTTCCTGAACGGCGGAATCTTTCTCGGAGCACTGGTGCTGTCGATACACGCGCACGGTCTGGGGTCATGCTTGTTCCAGTTCCTGCAGGTGAATGCTAGGCAGGAGAAGATACGGCAGGAGTTCGGAATAAGTTCGAGCGAGGTTATCTCTGCGTTTGTAGGGATAGGCGAGCCTGAGGAGGAGGTGGTTTATGCGTGTGCGCAGAGACGGCCGGTTGAGACGGTTGCGGTGGAGCTCTAGCGTTTGCGTCCCGGCAGAGGCTTGGTGATTACCTTCTGCCACAGCGATATATACTGCTCATGAAGAAACGACGGGTAATCACGTTCAAGGCTGGGACGTTCCCACCTGAACACATCAGCCCGCCCGGCCAAGTACTTCTTCAGCGCAGGAGGAGTGTCGTCGTCAATCAGCGTCGTGATCCCCTGCGCCTTGTTGCTCTCCAGAACCTCCCGCAGCCCCGCCATGTTCCCCTTCTGCCACAGCTCCAGCCCCTCAGGACGGAGAATCCTGCACCCAGCCGCCTGAAGCAGAATCCCCGACGACCCGCTCATGTCGCACACGGTTACGTCCTTCAAGACCTGCCCGACAAGCACAGAACTCGACATTCGCGCCTGAAACTCCGCGAGCCTACGCTGATAGTGCGGGTAATTCTGCGCATCCCACTCCGACAACGCCGTCAAGACCCTCTGCGCCACAAACGGAATCACTGACGGATCCCAGAGCGCATTCACCTCCGCAGGAAAAGGCGAGTACAGGCACCTCACAGCAAGTTTCTTCCGGCCGTCAACACCAGAAACCTTAGCGTCGTTCTCGTCTAGCGCAATAACCTTCGCACCCTCCTCAAGCTCGCGCAGGGACTTTCCGCGTTCGGCAAGCACAAGGTCTCCGTTGGCGTTCCACACGCGCAGAGGAATAACGTTGACTTCAGGGCCTCCGATGAACGAGACAAGCAGGGCAAGGCACGGATGACACACTGCAACGTTGAGCTTGTCATCACAGTAACCTGCCCTGCCCGTCAGTAACATTGCGCACAAAACTGCCAGCGCGGCTAACTTACTCGCCAAATTTCGCCCTCAAGTCGTCAAGCACAAGCTCAGCGACCTTCTTCTCTGCTCCCTTGCGCGTCCTGTCGCTCTCTGTATGCGAGAAGCCCGACAGGTACAGCCTCACAGTGAACGTCGGTGCATGAGACGGCCCGGTAACGTTCACAAGCTCGTACTCCGGCAAAGGCATCCCGCGCTTCTGAAGCCACATCTGCAGCTTCAGCTTCGGGTCTGTTCCGGCGGCCTGCTCTTCCGCGTCGCTGAGAAACAGCTTCTTCACCACACGTTCTGCCGCTCCCATTCCGCCGTCAAGACACACCGCACCAAGTACTGCCTCGAGTGCGTTCGCCGTTACGGACTTCGGGAGAGAGCCGGTCTTCATCGTGTGCCCGTGAAGGACAATGTACGGTATACGCAGGGCTTCCGCCTTCACGTACAGCGAGTCAGACTTCACCAGCTCAGCGCGCATCCTCGTGAGTTCGCCTTCGTTAGCGTCAGGGTACATCCTGAAGAGCGAGCGGCTCACGATAAATTCCAGCACAGAGTCCCCGAAGAACTCTAAGCGTTCGTTGTCGTAGGGCAGGCCGTATTCATGCGAGAATGACGAGTGGCACAGTGCCTGCTCGAGAATGCTTTTGTCGCTGAACGTGTAGCCTATTCCGTCCTCGAGAAACGCTATCTCGTGCGGGTCAAGGCGTGCCTTGCTCTTGAGGGCATCAAGGTTTATCTCAGTCATTGTACTTCTGGAACGCTAACACTCCGTTGTGCCCGCCGAAGCCGAAGCTGTTGACGAGAAGGCGGTCTACGTTTCTGTTCACGCCCGCGCCGGTGGAGATCGTGATGTCGCATTCAGGGTCAGGAGTCTCGTAGTTCAGTGTCGGGTGAATGTAGCCTTCCTCGATGGCCTGCATCGACGCGATGACCTCGAGGCCTCCTGCAGCTCCCAAGCAGTGGCCAATCATCGACTTCGTTGAAGTAACTGTGATGTTCTTGGCCGCGTCTCCGAAGACTGCATTAATCATTCCGGCTTCCATCTTGTCATTGAGGCCGGTGGATGTCCCGTGAGCGTTGATGTAGTCCACCTGCTCTGGTGTCCAGCCCGACATCGTTATGGCTTTGCGCGTTGCGTAGGCTGCTCCCTTAGCTTCGGGGTCAGGGGCGGTAATGTGCCCGGCATCGCAGGAAGTCCCGTAGCCCGTGAACTCCGCGTAAATGTGCGCTCCGCGTGCAAGTGCGTGCTCCAGCTCCTCGAGCACAACTACACCTGCACCCTCGCCCATCACGAAGCCGTCCCTGTTCTTGTCGAACGGCCTGCTGGCGTGCTCGGGATCATCGTTGCGGGTTGAGAGTGCCTTCATCGACGCGAAGCCTGCAATCGCTATCGTGCGAAGTGCCGCTTCAGTTCCTCCGGCGACAATCACGTCTGCATCATCGCGTATTATTGTGTGGTACGCCTCGCCCATCGAGTGCAGGGATGTCGCGCACGCCGTAACTACGCAGAGGTTCGGGCCCTTAGCACCGAGAACTATTGCGACGTAGGCCGTGCTCATGTTGCTTATCATCATCGGGATGAAGTACGGGCTGACCCTGCGCGAACCCTTCTCCAGCATCGTCTTGAAGTTGTTGAAGGATGTCTCGATTCCTCCCTGACCCGTGCCGATGTACACTCCCAGCCTGTAAGGGTCAACGCTCTTCACGTCCAGCCCCGCGTCCTCAACTGCCAGCTTGGCCGCCGCAACCGCGAACTGTATCGCACGGTCTGACCTACGGGCTTCCTTGCCGGGCATGTAGACGCTCGGGTCAAAGTTCTTTATCTCCGCTCCGAACGTTACGGGACAGTCCCCCAAGTCAAATGTCGTTATGCTCGATATTCCGTTCTTGCCGTCCCGCAAGGCCTGCCAGTAATCTTTCTTCCCTAACGCTATCGGGCTTATAGGGCCTAAGCCTGTTACGACGACTCTGCGCTTGTTGTTGTTTGTCAAGAATTTCACGCTCCTCTATACAAAACAGGGGGACAGAACAATAGAGCTCTTCCCCCACAAAAATGCCAGGTTAATTGCTGCCTGATTAGTCCTCCACGCCGAGTTTCTTGAGCGTGTAATCCATTGCCTCGCCGACTGATGTCAGCTTCTCGGCCTCCTCGTCAGGAATATCGATCTCGAACTCTTCCTCGATTCCCATGATGAGCTCCACTATGTCCAGCGAGTCAGCTCCCAGATCCTCGACAAAGTTCTTCTCGGGGGTTACCTGGTCTTCCTCAACCTTGAGACGGTCGGACACTATAAACTTCAGCTTTGCTACAGCCTCTTCCTTTGTGATTGTCGCCATGTTGTTCACCTCCTCCGTTAAGATGCTTTACGTGCATATATAATTAGCACATTGTCATTCCCCCGTCAACTGCGAGGGTTGTGCCGGTGATGTATCCGTTCTCTTCGCGCGCAAAGAACGCAACTGCTCTCGCTACGTCCTCAGGGCTTCCGATTCTTCCTGCAGGTATCGTCTTCAGGATGCTGTCCTTCACGTCGGGCTTGAGGACTGCCGTCATGTCCGTCTCGATGAAGCCGGGTGCTACTGCGTTAGCCGTGATGCCTCTTGCCGCGTACTCGCGTGCTACGGACTTCGTGAAGCCGATTATCCCCGCCTTTGAGGCCGCGTAGTTCGCCTGTCCTGCGTTGCCGGTGATTCCGACGACCGACGCGATGTTGATGATTCGTCCGTAACGTGCTTTCGCCATGTCGCGGATTGCCGCCTGAGTGCAGAAGAAGCAGGAGTTCAGGTTCGCGCTGATTACTGCCTGCCAGTCTTCGGACTTCATCCTCATCAAGAGATTATCGCGCGTAATCCCTGCGTTATTCACAAGGACGCTCACCGTGCCCATAGAGGCCTTGACCTCCGCGAACAATCTTGCGACTTCCTCCTGACTGCTGACATCTGCCTTGAAGGCCGCTGCCTTTACGCCGAGCGACTGTATTTCTGTGCAGAGAGCTTCCGCCGGTTCTGCGCTCCTGTTGTAGTTCACTGCAACGTCAAAGCCGTTCCGGCCAAGTTCGAGAGCTATTGCTCTGCCTATGCCGCGTGATGAACCTGTAACTAGTGCAAGCATTCCCGAATTGCCTCCAGTGCCTGCGGTGTTCCGCCCGACTTGACGGCCGCGCCCTTCTTGCAACGTTTGATGAGGCCTGCAATCACTTCGCCCGGCCCGAGCTCGTAGTACTCAGTTATCCCGAGAGTGTCAGCCATGTACAGCACCGAGCCTTCCCACAGCACAGGGCTGAAGGTCTGGCGGTAAAGCGAGTCGCGAATCTCTTCGGGTGTCTTTACGGTGCTTGCTGATACGTTAGCGATAATATCATACTTTGCGGGATTCCACGAAACTTTTTCGAACTCAGCACGCAATTTTTCTGCGGCAGGCTTCATGAATTTGCTGTGGAACGGTGCAGAGACGTTGAGCTTGACTATGCGCTTCGCCTTGTAGGTCTTTGCTTCGGCTATGGCTTTGTCGATGTACTCGCTCAGTCCTGAGATAACGACCTGCCCCGGAGAGTTGAAGTTTGCGGGTGAGATTTCGCCGTTCGGAGCTACACCTTCGCACAGAGCCTTCACGCCCTCAGCGTCCAGCCCAAGAACCGCCGCCATTGCGCCCGTACCTGCGGGGACTGCCTCCTGCATGAACGTTCCGCGTGAGCGCACGAGCCTCACCGCATCAGCGAACGACAGCACTCCCGCCGCGACAAGAGCAGTGTACTCACCGAGACTGTGTCCGGCGGCACACGCAGGGGCTAACTCTGCTCCCAGTTCTGTCGTCAGTGCACGGAGAGCCGCGATGCTCACGGTCATTATTGCGGGCTGTGCGTTCATCGTGAGGGTAAGCTCGTCTTCAGGGCCCTCGAAGATCAGGCGCGTGAGGTGTGAGGACAATGCATCATCTGCTTCCTCAAAGACCGCCTTAGCAGAAGGGAAGGCATCGAACAATTCGCGTCCCATTCCGACGGTCTGCGAGCCCTGACCGGGAAACACAAGAGCATACATTTACGCCTTCACCTCCCCGACACGTGAGAGAACCTTCTCTGCCTCAGCAAACATATTCTCGATGATTGTTTTTGCGGGAAGAATCTCGTTGACCATTGCGGCACTCTGACCGCTCATCAGCGAGCCCCAGTCCGCGTCGCCGTCAACAACTGCCGCACGGAGCTTGCCTGTGCCCAGAGCCTCGATCTCGCTGGCGGGCGCACGTTCTGCCTCTAACCTCTCGAACTCTGCAGTGAGCTTGTTGCGCAGACACCTAACGGGATGCCCCAGCGACTGGCCGGTTATCGCGGTGCTTCTGTCTTTGGCGGCCAAGACTGCCTTCTTGTAGTTCATGTGCACGGTGCATTCATCACAGCAGATGAAGCGCGTACCCACCTGCACTCCCTCAGCACCGAGAGCAAACGCCGCGACAACTCCCCTGCCGTCGGCGACTCCTCCTGCGCACACAACAGGAATCTTCACCGCCTGCGCAATCTGCGGGGTAAGAACCATCGTAGTGAGTTCTCCGATGTGCCCGCCTGCTTCCATGCCCTCAGCTACAACTGCGTCTGCTCCCTGCTTCTCGACGCGGCGTGCCTGAGTTACCGACGCAACTACGGGAATCACAATCGTTCCGAGAGGCTTCAGGCGTTCGAGGACTTTGCCGGGACTTCCTGCACCTGTCGTTACGACCGGGACTCTCTGTCGCGCGGCAACTTCCAGCGCGGCTTCTGCTGTCGGGCTCATCAGCATAATGTTCAGGCCGAAAGGTCTGCCCGGCTCAATCATGCTCTTTGCCTTGATGATCTCCTGCTCCAGAATCTCAGGCGGAGTGTTGGCGGCGGCGATTACCCCGAGACCTCCTCCGTTGCTGACAGCTGAAGCTAGCTCGGCGTTAGCTACCCACGCCATTCCTCCCTGAATTATGGGATACTTTGTGCCCAGTAACTTGCACACCCTGTTATCTTCTCTAAGTAACATCTGTTCACCCTCTCTAGATTTCTCGGTTTATTTGTGCTGTGCCGTCTTCCTCGATGAACTTTCGGGCGGCGGATATTGCGCTGACTATCGCGGGAGACTTCGAGCGTCCGTGTGCTTTGAGGACTGCTCCTTTAACTCCGAGCAAAGGAGTCCCGCCGTATTTCTCGTAGTTGAAGCGCGCAAGGAGTCGCTTAACGGTCGGATAGAGGAAAGCCATTCCCATTTTAGCCATGAATGACCTGCGGACTTCGTCAGTCAGCATAGACTTCAAGCTGTGTATCATTCCCTCGCCGAGCTTCAGGGCAATGTTGCCGTTGAAGCCGTCGCACACAATAACATCAGCCTTCCCGAAGAATACTTCATTGCCCTCGATGTACCCGCCGAAGTTGAGGCTGTTCTTGTTCGCCATGAGTTCACGTGCGGCAAGGACTGTATCATCACCCTTGATGTCCTCGCTTCCGTTGGAGAGCAGCTTAACTTCCGGGCTGTCGACACCGAGAATCTTCCGCGAGTACACGCTTCCCATTAGGGCGAACTGCAGCAGGTTTTCCGGCTTGCACCTGACCGTAGCTCCGACATCGAGCATGAATGAAGGTTTCTCGATTGACGGCACAGGTATTCCGAGCGCGGGTCTGTCGATGCCGTCGATTCTTCCGACAACGAGGACACCTCCAGCGACGATCGCGCCCGTGCTCCCTGCAGACACACAGCCCTGCGCGTCTCCGCGTCTCACCATCTCCATAGCGACACGCAGAGAAGAATCCTTCTTCTTCCTGATGGCATTAGCCGGGTGTTCGTCGGGGTCAATTATCTCCGATGCGTGCTCGATTCGTATTCGCGGGTGAGAACATCCGCAGGCCTTGATGCGCTCGGTGTCGCCCGTAAGAACTATCTCTATGTCGTCGAACTTCCTGCAGGCCTCGAGTGCTCCGGCGCAGATTTCGGCGGGTGCGTTGTCGCCTCCCATCGCGTCAAGGGCAATCGTGATTGTGTTGTTCAAGTCGTTCACCTCCCCTCATGCCAAGACTTCTATGATGAATCTTCCTACGAAAATTTCTTTGTCGCCGACCCGCGTCCTTACGCTGACGATTTTACGCCCCTCGTGGTTCACGCCTACTTTTGCCCGCGCAATAAGAATGTCCCCGACGCGCGCATGTCCCTTGTACTCTCCGCGCATAGAGTCGATGATCGCATCTGCGGCCTTTATCGCGGCAACAGCTATTGAGCTGGCCTGTGAGTAGATGTAGTTGTCGCTCACAATGTCCGTGAACCTGAACGCCATATCTTTAGCGGTGCGAAGTATAGACAGTGCCCACTTGTCCGGCTCAAGCTCGAGGAGTTCGCCGATGACTTCAGAGGGGCTGAGGGACTGGAGCTTGCTGACGGCGTTCTGTGCCATTGTGCGGAGACGTTCGCGGAGTTCGGGGATGCCCATCATGGCACGGTCAAGCCTGACTGTCGAGATGCTGACACCCAGACGCGAAGCTAATTCGCTGTCCGTAATCATCGGGCTGTCAGCGAGTATCTCTGTTATTTTGTCGTGGCGTGATTGCCGGGAGTTTAGCACCTAGTCTTAATACCTCATTACAATTTGGAATGCGTGAAAGTATATTGTGTGAACGTGATTACGTCAAGGCACAAAAAATCCCTTCCCCCGAATCAGGGAAGGGGCAGGCATGTAGCTTATTACCTGGCGTTATATCCGCCGTCAATCGTTAAAACAGTTCCCGTGAGAAACTCATTTTCAGGGGAGGCAAGGAAAAATATCCCGTTGGCTATGTCTTCTACTCTTCCCAGCCTGTTCATGGGATGAATCGCCTCTATGCCTGATACGTCATAAGTTCCTGCATCGATAGCATTCTGGAGAATATCCGTCTTGATGGCTCCGGGTGCTACTGCGTTTACACGTATTCCGTGCTGTGCGTAATCGATGGCTGCTCCCTTAGTCAGACCTACCACAGCATGTTTTGAAGCGCAGTATTGCGCGGTAGCGTACAGCCCGTTAAGCCCGGCAATGGAGGCTAAGTTCACGATTGCTCCGCCACCTGTCTTGAGCATCTCTATTATGGCGTACTTCATTCCGTAATAGACACCCATCACGTTAATATCCAGCATCTTCCTGAAATCATCAGACTCTGTCTCCGCAAGTACAGCATTGCCTAATGAGACTCCCGAGTTGTTGACCATAACATCCAGCTTCCCGTACTTGGCGACGGTTTCCCTGATTACATCACGTACTTGTTCTTCGTTCGTAACATCAAGTACCCTGAAATCTACGTCGAAGCCTTTAGCCTTAAACTCGTTCCTGATGCCGGCTTCTTTCCTCGCATCACGGCTCGTAACAACAACGATATAGCCGTTCTCCGCAAACTTCATAGCAGTTGCTTTGCCTATGCCTGTTGTTCCGCCTGTGATGATTACCGTTTTCCTTGACTGGGCTTCCATCTTGTCCTCCTTAATTCACTTGGCCAGGTCCGACATGATTACATCGGCAGCGTAGATCCCCGAACCGAACGCAAGACCCACAGCCGTGCCCTCAACCTGATAATACGGCTGGCAGTACAGAGACCCCGCATCAACTCCTGCGGCGTAAAGTCCCTTCACCGGCGTTAAGTCCTTGTGCAGAACACGAAGTGATGAATCCGTGCGCAGTCCTCCGAGCGTTCCCCACGCTGAGGGCTCGTACTCCACAACGTAGAACGGTGCTTTAGCTACGGGTTTGAGGAACGTGGGATTCTTGAAGTACTCCTCGTCCTTTCCGGCCTCGCAATATGCGTTGTAGGTCTTCACTGTATCGGCGAGCTTGTCCATGTTGAAGAACTTTGCGCATTCCTCGATTGTGTCAGCCTTGACCGCCCAACCCTGAGCTACAGCCTTTGCGAGGTCTTCAGGCAACGTCTTAAGCACAACGCCTTTAGCCGTCATTGTTCCGACGTACCAATCTTCAGGATTCCCTAAGTACTCGAACAGTCCGACGGTGCTCACTGCATCAACAAACGCTTGATCAACAACAGCATAGAACTTCCCTGCGCGAAGGACAGCTTCTCCTCCGACAGAGAGAGGCTGATTAGCCATGTAGTATTCATTGAAGAAACGCTCACCGTTCGGGTCAACAAGAAGCCCGCCGTAAATTCCGATGGTCATTGCGCCGTTCGACCTCTGCCAGCCGCCGCCCTTCTTATTCGAGCCGCCGAACTCGTTGGAGATCATCGCAAAGCTGCTCTCTTCCTCCATGCCGCCAGCTTCCTTGCCCATTCTCAGGCCGTCGCCGGTTGATAACGTGTTGCCGAGAGGGTTGACCGTAATATCTCCCCAGTGCTCGCGGATAAGGCTCTGGTTTCCGAGATAGCCGCCAGTCGCAAGAAGTACTGCCTCAGCCTTGATGTTGAGGGTGCTTCCGTCGGACTTGCGCGCCTGTACTCCCTTAACCTCACCGTTCTCCATGATGAGGGATTCGCCGGTGGTCTCGCACATGAGCCGTCCTCCTGCTTTGGTGTACGCGTCAACGATGAAGCCCGGCCTGTCCGCCTTCTGTCCCTTGTAGCCATGACGCGAGCGGTAACCTGCTCCGTAATTGTCCGGGCGCAGGAACATCTCCATTCCCGTGCTGAGCTGGAGCTCTACTGCCTCGCCCGTGCGCGCAAGAACTCTGCGGAGTAATCTGCTGTCGCTCGTGAGGTACGCATCATCAGTGAGGTCGTTGAACAGCATCTCGTCGGTAACAGTTACGCCTTCCGCCTTCTGAATGCTGGTGTTAGTAGCCATCGGGCCGCCGCAGTTCCAGCCGTTAGCGACTCCTATTGTCGCACCCTTCTCGATGACAAGGACATCAACACCGTTGCGCGCGAGCTTTATTGCTGCCATCATTCCTGCAGCTCCTCCGCCGACTACTACGACTTTTGCGGAGTCTTCATTCACGATGCCTTCTCCTGCTTTGGCTTCGGCCTTCTTGTAATCGTCAGGGTTCAGACCCGCGAGCACCAGAGCTTTCGTTACGGCTTCCTTTATCGCGTCAGATGTCATCGTAGCTCCGCTTACTCCGTCAACGTTCACGGACTGATTCGCGACGATTGCGGCAGGGACTCTCTCGGCGGCGGGTTCGTAGATGCCCGGAGTCTCTCCGTGTTCGCCGAGCTCAACGCTGAGAATCTTTCCGCCCTCTATCGTAACTTTCACGTGAACATCTCCTGCCTTGCCTGTGCCGACGGCTTCATAGACCTCTGCACACGCAGGAACAGAGAGCATAACGACAGCCAATAACGCAAGAATAACCTTCTTCATGATTGCACCTCACTAGCACTGCACGAATGCAGGAGTGTCTGCAGGAGCAGCAAGATACTTCTTGAGTTCGTCGTCAAGTTTCAGCAGGGTGATAGAGAAGCCCTCCATGTCGAGAGAGGTCATGTAGTTTCCGACGAGAGTCTTCCACACCTTGATACCCTTGCCCGCAAGAACATCGCTAACGTGCTTGTTTGCGACGAACAGTTCCATCAAGGGAGTTCCGCCCATTCCGTTGACCATAACGGCGACTTCATCACCCTTGCTGTAAATTCCCTCAGCAAGAATCTTCTCGAGCAGCTTGTCGGCTATGTCGTTTACGGGCGAAATCTTCTCCCTGTGAGTGCCGGGCTCTCCGTGAATGCCGATGCCTATTTCTACCTCGTCATCCTTGAGCTCGAAGCTGGGTTTTGCGGCGGCGGGGACTGTACACGCATTGACAGCCATACCCATAGAGCGGACGTTAGCGATGACCTTTTCCGCTACTCTCTTCACATCCGCGAGGGCGAGTCCTGCTTCTGCGGCAGCACCAGCAATCTTGTGCACAAAGACCGTTCCGGCGATGCCCCTGCGTCCCGTCGTCCACGTTGAGTTCTGCACAGCAACATCATCCGCAACAATCACCTGCGCTACCTCGATACCTTCATCTTCCGCCATGTCCGATGCCATCTCGAAGTTCATTACGTCGCCCGTGTAGTTCTTGATGACGAGAAGGACACCTTTTCCGCCGTTTACTGCCTTGATTGCCTCGAAGACCTGATCGGGAGTCGGCGAGGTGAACACTGCTCCCGCTACTGCACCGTCGAGCATACCTTTCCCGACATAGCCGCCGTGCGAGGGTTCATGACCGCTTCCTCCGCCAGAGACCAGAGCGACTTTCGGACTTGGCCCGGCCGCCCTCACTAAAACATCGAAGCTCTCGAGCCTCTTCACGTACTGCGGGAAAGCCGCGACCATTCCGTCGAGCATTTCGCTGACGATTCCGTCCACACCGTTGATTAACTTCTTCACGATAATTCCTCCTTAAAGTTTATTGGCTTCGCGCGCTTCCTCTGCCGCCTTCAGAACAGAGTCCAGCGTTCCGCCTCCTGCCGCCTCTACCACTGCGCAGATACACCCTTCAACAAGCGGTGCGTCCGCAATTACTGCCTGAATGTTCTCTCCGTCGTCCTCGAGGAGCTCTATTGCCGTCTCAGAGCTCATGATTGAGCTGCCTATGTCCGCGAGAATCACTACACCATCGCCCGAGTCAGCTTCAAGGATTGCGTCCGCGATTCGCTGAGCGTCTGTGCCTATCGAGCCGTCCGACAGCCCCCCAGCCGACACCAAACCAGTAAAATTCTGCGCCATCTCTCTGGCCAAGTCAGCGACTCCCTCCGCAATCTTCCAGCTGTGCGACACAATGACTATTCCGACCATGATGCTTTACCCCCTGAGAAAATCGCGTATTGCTTCGAGGGTCAGCGTTGCTGATGTTGCGCCGGGGTCTTGATGGCCTATACTGCGTTCGCCGAGATAGCTCGCACGTCCCTTCGTGGCAATGATGGTCTTGGTGTACTCGACTCCTTCACGGGCAGACGCACACGCCGCGTCGAGAGCACTCACGATGTCAGCACCTTCAGCGAGCTTCTGTGCGTATGTTTCGCTTGCGGGGATGAGAGCATCAAGCATGGTCTTTTCTCCGCGCACAGCCTTACCCCTTTTCTGGATGCCAGCAATTGCCGCCTCAAGTGCAGCTTTGAGGTCTTCGGGTGTAAGCTCCGTTTTGCCCGCGAGAACTTTTCCGGCCTCCATGTACGCAGTCCCGTAGAGAGGGCCTGACGCTCCGCCGACGGTCGAGAGCAGGGTCATTCCTGCCTTCTTGAGGGTTGCTCCGATGTCGCTGGCTTCGGGGTCAGCTTTCTCGAGCACTGCGTGAAAGCCGCGCGCCATGTTGATGCCGTGATCTGAATCGCCGATTTCACGATCCAATTCTGTGAGGAAGTCCTTATTCGTGATGATGCTATCTCCTATTTTGGATAAGCACTGATAAACCCTGCCGGGCAATTGTGATTCCTCCTGTTTGAAAAAGTTTTGTGGGTATAGATGAAATGTTACAGCAAAAATCTTGTGTGGCAAGGTTGATTTTTAGGGAAGTTGCCCCGAATGTTAGAGCGGCTACCGGCCTGACAGCCCGGAGTGTCTGCCAGCTCTCATGAATGTAACCTGAACTCAGCAATCAACGGCACGTGATCCGACGGCCTCTCCCACGTTCTCAGCCTAACGTCCGGCGAACAACTCACGGCAAGTTCCGCGAGTCTCTCACTGGCCAGCATATGGTCTATCCTCCAGCCTATTCCCCGCGAGACAGCGTCCTTCACCCTGTAGTCGTAGAACGTGTATACCCTCTCCGACGGGCTGAACTTCCGCAGAAGGTCAATCAGTCCCTCCTTTGTGTTACGGAAGACCCGCCGAATCTCCTCCGTGAAGCACACGTGGTTCTTCTTCGTCTCGGGGTGAGTTACGTCGAGTGGTTCAGGAGCTACGTTCATGTCCCCAAGCCACAGGAACATTCCCTCCTTCTCCCGCGAAACAATTTCCTTCACGCGCGCAAGAAACTCCTTCTTCTCCGTGTAGCTCGGCGAAGCAACCTCCTTCCCCTGCGGAACGTACGTGTTCAGCACCGTCAAGCCTCCACGACGAAGCGTCAGAACCCGCGTCGTGTATTCACCGTCCCCAAAGCCGAACGACACATCCGCATCATCAATACCGTCCCTCACCAGCACTGCCACGCCGTTATACGCCTTCTCGCCGCGAAAGAAGCTCCTATAGCCCAGCACTGAGAGTTCAGCCGCCGGAAATGAGCTGTCCTGAGTTTTCGTCTCCTGCAAGAAGAGGAAGTCAGGATGTTCCTCAGGCAGCCACTGCGCAAGTGCATCAAGCCGTGCACGCACAGAATTTACGTTGAACGTCGCTATCTTCATGCCGTAATCATCTCCAGAAATTCCTGCTCACTCAGAATCATTATCCCGAGCTCCTCTGCTTTCTTCAGCTTCGAGCCCGTATCTTCCCCCGCAATAACACAGCTAGTCTTCCTGCTCACGCTCCCCGAGACCTTCCCGCCGAGTGCCTTCACGCGTTCTCCTGCTTCCTCGCGCGTCATTGACGACAACGTACCAGTGAACACGAAAATTTTTCCCGTGAGAACGTTCCTCTTGGCCGGACTTTCGCTCTCCATCGTGAAGCCCATCGCGCGGAAATCCTCTATCACCTTGATGTTGCCGCTGTTCCTGAAGAAGTCATACACTGCCTCAGCAATCACCGGCCCGACACCCTCAACGCAGGCTATCTCTTCCTGCGAGGCGTTCATCAGAGCGTCGAGAGTCCCGAAGTGTTCAACGAGGAGTGAGGCTGTGTTCTTGCCAGTGCCGGGAATCCCGAGTGCCGTAACAAGATTCACCAGAGGGCGGGACTTTGAGGCCTCGAGCTGTGCGAGGATGTTCTCTGCTGACTTCGTGCCTATCTTGTCGAACGACATCCAGTCTTCCTGCGTTAAGGTATAAATGTCGCTTAAGCACCTAACTTTCCCCGAGTCAATGAGCTTGTCGGCCAAGACCTTGCCGAGCCCCTTGATGTTCATTGCGTCGCGCGAAGCAAAGTAGATCAGTGCTTCCTTGAGCTGTGCAGGGCACGACGAACGGTTAGGGCATCTGCTGGCAGCTTCTCCCTGAAGCCGTATGACTTCCGAGCCGCATGCCGGACACCGTGAAGGCATCGTGAAAGGCTGTTCCCCTCCTGTTCTTGTGGCAACATCAACACTCACGACTTCGGGGATTATCTCTGCCGCCTTTCTCACCGTAACGACATCTCCGACGCGAATATCTTTGCGCGCTATCTCGTCGGCATTGTGTAGCGTCGCCCGCTGAACCATCGTTCCCGCAACCCTGACGGGCTCGAGCACGGCTACAGGCGTTAGCACTCCTGTCCGGCCGACGGAAACAGTGATGCTGAGGACGCGCGTTCTGGCTTCTTCCGGCGGGTACTTGTACGCCACAGCCCAGCGCGGAGCGTGAGACGTTGCGCCGATTTCCGGCCAAGCTGTGAGATCATCGAGCTTCACCACAACTCCGTCGGTGATGTAGCCCAGAGAGTGCCGCTTCTCATGCCACTCTTCTACGAACGCTTTAACCTCCTCCATGTTCTTGCAGTACCTGAAGGCTTCCTGAACCGGCAGGCCGTGAGCAGACATCCATTCGAGAGCCGTGCTCTGCCGCGTAACTCCGAGCCTTTCTGCGTCAACGAGGTAGTACAGGAACAAGTCGAGCCCGCGTTCAGCGACGACCTGAGCGTTCTTCTGGCGGAGAGTTCCTGCGGCGGCGTTGCGTGGATTCGCAAAAGGCTTGTCCGTTCGTGAATTTATTGCGCTGAAACGTTCACGCGACATGAAGACTTCTCCGCGAACCTCAACACGTCCCGCCGGAGCATCCTTGAGCGTCTTTGGGACTGCCTCAATCACCCGCAGGTTCTCCGTAACATCCTCGCCTGTAGTCCCGTCGCCTCTGGTTGCGCCGCGAACAAACTCCCCGTCCTCGTACACCAGCGACACCGCCAGCCCGTCAATCTTCATCTCGCACACAAAACCTGTGAGTGAGGGGCTTACCCTCGAGAAGAACCCCGCCAGCTCTTCAGGAGCAAAAACGTTGTCCAGCGAGAGCATCGGCGTGTCGTGTTTCACGGGGGAAAAGAGCGTGCTGACGTGTCCGCCTGCCCTGTGCGTGAGGAAGTCCTTGCGCATGAACTGCGGGTAATCGTGCTCGAGGCCGGAAAGTTCACGCACAAGAGCGTCATATTCGGAGTCGGGAATTTCGGGAGCGTCGCGGTCGTAATAGAGCTCCGCATGATGCTCTATCAGTGCGTAGAGGTCATTCATGCGGGCTTCAAAGATATTCATGTTATGCTTTGGGCTTCATTGCAGGGAAAAGAATAACGTCGCGGATTGACCTTGCGCCGGTCAGGAACATCACGATTCTGTCCATGCCGATGCCCATTCCGCCCGTCGGTGGAAGTCCCGCCTCAATCGCGTTGATGAAGTCCTCGTCGAACACGTGAGCTTCATCGTCGCCCTCTGCCTTCTTGCGCGCCTGATCCTCAAACCTCTCGCGCTGGTCTAACGGGTCATTGAGCTCGCTGAATGCGTTAGCTACTTCCTTGCCGAACATGAACAGCTCGAAGCGGTGAGTGTAATCGGGGTTCTCGGGGTCTCTCTTTGACAGCGGAGAAATTTCCGTCGGGTGTCCGAGCAGGAACGTGGGCTCTATGAGCTTCTCTTCACCGAATGCCTCGAACATAAGGTTAAGCACGGCAAATTTGCTCTCGTGCCCGGTCATCTCTCCTCCGAGCCCCTTCTCCCTAGCGATAGCTCTTGCCTCTTCATCGCTGGTTATTGCGTCGAAGTCCACACCAGCAAACTCCTTCACTGCTTCGCGCATCGTTATCCTCTTGAAGGGTTTGGAGAGGTCGAGCTTCGTGCCGTTCCACTCAATGTCGAGTGTGCCGATAGCTTTCGCGGCGTTGCGTATGAGTTCTTCGGCGAGGTTCATCATGTCGACGTAGTTTGCGTAAGGCCAGTAGACCTCCATCATCGTGAACTCAGGGTTGTGCATTGTGTCGATGCCTTCATTCCTGAAGTTGCGGCCTATCTCGTAAACTCTGCCCATCATTCCGACAACTAACCTCTTCAGGTACAGTTCTACGGCTATCCTCATGTACATGTCGACGCTCAGCGCATTGTGGAACGTCTTGAAGGGGCGTGCGTTTGCTCCTCCCGCGAGCACTGAGAGTATCGGTGTCTCAACCTCAAGCGTGCCGTGAGACTCCAGCGTCTCTCTGAACGACGAGATAATCTTTGAGCGTTTGCGGAAGACCTCGCGAACTTCGGGGTTGGCGATGAGATCCATGTACCTCTTGCGGTAACGTATCTCTGTGTCAGTGAGGCCGTGCCACTTTTCGGGGAGGGGACGGATTGCCTTGCTGAGGAGGCGGTACTCGGTAACCATTACGGTGAGTTCTCCGCGCTTTGTCCTGCAGGGGTGGCCGACAACGCCGATCCAGTCGCCGGAATCTACCCACTTCTTGAGGAAGTCATATTCTTTCTCGCCGACGTTGTTCAGCTGGAAGTAGAGCTGCATCCTCGATGTCTCGTCGGCCAAGTCAGCGAAGGTAGCTTTGCCCTGACGGCGGATAGTCATTACGCGCCCTGCCGTCCGCACGGTAACATCTGGGACTTCCTCTTCAGGCTGGAGGTGCTCGAAACGCTCGCGGATGGACTCGAGGGTGTCCTGCCTGTCCCATGTCTCGTTGACGTAGGGGTCGTAACCTTCTTCACTGCGGAGACGAAGGAGTTTGTCCTTGCGCTGGCGGACTATTTCGCTGTCTTCTGAGGAGAAGTCGCTCTGCAAAATTTCTTCTGGCATAAAAAGTTAGCGCTCCTTTTTGCAAGTTAATGTGTGATGTATATTTTACACGTATTCTATGCTTTGGTTATCTCTTACTGTCAGGCATTCAGCCCCGTCCTCTGTGATAAGGTAGTCGTCCTCGATTCGGAGTCCTCCCCAGCCCTCAATGTAGATTCCCGGCTCAATGGTAACAACGTCGCCGGCCTTGAGGACATCCTTCGAGGTCTTCGAGAGTCTCGGAGCTTCGTGAACTTCGAGCCCCAAGCCGTGCCCGAGACCGTGCACGAAATTTTCTCCGTAACCTGCATCAGCAATAACTTTCCGCGCAACAGCGTCAACGTCCTTCCCAGCTATTCCGGGCCTGAGGGCAGAAGCAGCCTCTCTGTGCGCACGAAGAAGAACCGCGTTAATCTCACGTGCTTTGTCGTCTATCCGTCCGATCGCGAAGTTGCGGGTAATGTCGCTCATGTAGCCTTCAACCATCGCGCCGTAATCCACCGTAACAGTCTCGCCCTCCGCAAATTGTTTCTCGGTTGCCAGAGCGTGGCACATTGCCGAGCGTGTTCCTGAAGCAACGATGAAATCATCATGTGCCCAGCCCTTCTCCGCACCCCTACGCTTGATCTCCTGCATCAGCTTCGAGCCGAACTCTGCTTCTGTCATTCCCGCGTGAGTTTCCCTCATAACTGCTCCGAGTGCATCACGTCCTATGCGTCCTGCCCGGCGGATAAGTTCCACCTCGTGAGCATCCTTAGTACGCCTGAGAGAGGGTATCATGTCCGACGCGTCGAGCCATTCTGCTTTTGCTGGTGCAAAGTGCTTCGTGAATGTAGCGTGAGAGATTTTCTCCGCCTCAAAGCCGACGCGCACAAAGTCTGATTCACTCACCGCCTTAGCGATGAAGGCTGGCAGCGAGAGTTCTGACTGTATGATGACGGTGAAAGGTGTCTGGGACTTGGCCTGCGTCGTGTAGCGTCCGTCGGTGATTAGGGTAGAGGCGGAAGGGGTGATGATCAGTGCGGCGGAAGAGCCCCTGAAGCCCGAAATGTAGTGGCAGCTCTCGGAGTTCGCGCGCTCTTCGACGAGCAGGACGAATGCGTCGAGGTTTTGGGCGGACATTAAGGCGCGGAGTTTGTCGGTGCGGGATGTTATGATGTCAGTGTTCATTTGCTGTTTGCTCCTTTCATGCTTATAATACTAACACTTTCGCATATACACGGAGAGATTCAACTATGGCAACAGCAATAAAACAGTCATCACATGACGAAGTACTAACGGAACTCCTGCATGATATTCACGAAGGCAAAATACAGCTCCCGGAGTTTCAGAGAGGTTGGGTATGGGATGACTTGAGAATACGCAAACTCATTGCCAGCATCTCGCAGGGTTACCCTATGGGAGTAATAACGCTTATGAGGCACGATTCTTCTGCACTGAAATTCGGACATCGTCCGCTCAACGGCGCAGAACGTAAGGGGCAATCTCTTGACTACCTGATACTTGACGGACAGCAGAGGCTTACATCAGTATACTGTGCGGCATATTCGGGCAATCCGACAGTCCTTCAGGAAGACGACGGCAAAGACACAGGACGATACTATTACATCAACATAAACAAGTGGCTTGCAGCTGACGATGACCGCGTTGAGGCAATATTTTCTGTTCCGAAAGACCGCAAGCTCAAAACTAATTTCAACAGGGACGTACAGCTTGATTTGTCAACAAGCGAACTCGAGTATGAGCATGAGATGTTCCCGCTGAGCTTGGCCTTCAACAGCAAAGGACAAGTCAAATGGGGAGACGGCTACAAGAAGTATCACCATTACTCAGAAGAATTTATCGAGAAATACAACCGCTTCATCGAAGAAGTGATAGACCCCATGACCAGCTACAAGCTCCCTGTGATCAGGATTGAGGAAGCCACGCCAGAAGCTGTCTGCAAAGTCTTCGAGTACATAAATACCGGCGGAATAATTCTAACAGTATTCGAGCTGCTCACTGCCTCGTTTGCGGCTAAAGAGTTCAATCTAAGAGCTGACTGGGAAAGATGCAAGAAGTTGATTCGCGGGAAAAACACGGACATTCTAGACGGCGTGGATGAAGTATCGTTCATGACAGCAGTAACCCTATACTCCACTTACACTAGCAGCGAAGCCACCGCATGCAAGAGAAAAGACATCCTGTTACTGGAACTTGAGGACTACAAGCGCAGCAGGGATGCATTGCTTAAAGGCTACGAAATGGCAAGAAAATTTCTGTTCAATCACGGCGTGTTTCGTCTTAGAGACCTCCCGTATCCCGCTCAAGTTATCCCGCTCTCGGTTATATGTGCTGTTATTGATACGCATACGTTCAACACTCCAGAGGCAGCAAAGATTATGGAGAACTGGTTTTGGTGCGGAATATTCGGTGAAGATTACAGCGACACAAATTATGTGAATGATGTTGAGGACGTGCTCGATTTAATTCGCGGCAGGCCGAGCCAGAACCGTACAGTCAACGCCGCATTCTTTCAGCCGGAGAGGCTTCTGACTCTCAGAACCAGACAGAGCGCGGCCTATAAAGGTGTGATGGCTCTGCTGTACTGTGCAGGATGCAAGGATATCGTCAGCGGTACAGGCATGAATGTCGTGAAGAGCATGGAGGACGAGCCGGACATTCATCATATTTTCCCAAGAGCATACTGTGAGGATAGGGGCATACCTAGAGAAGAATATAACTCGGTCATAAACAAGACTCCGCTTCTTGCTGCCTCGAACAGGATGATAGGCGGTGCAGCTCCCAGCGTCTACGCTGCCAAGATCATGAAGAAAGCCTCCATAGACAGAGCAGAACTTCGGGAACGTTTAGGAACTAACCTGATTGACTATGATGCGTTCATGGCTGATGACTTCGAAGCATTTTTTGCTGCCAGAATGCGCAGTCTTCTCAAGCTGATTGAGAAAGCTATGGGCAAGCCGACAGCTGAATAAGCTATGAAAAGCGGGGAGTCAATTATTCGGACTCCCTGATACCTTACTTCGTCATTACAGCAACGCTCTCAACGTGTGCCGTCTGCGGGAACATGTCGAACGCCCTCAAGCTCTCCGGCATATAACCGTAACCCACAAGAATCTTGCAGTCTCTAGCCAGCGTCGCAGGGTTGCACGAAACGTAAACTATCCTCTTCGCGCCTAGCCTGTTCACCGCGTCGAGAACCGCCCTGTTGCACCCGTCGCGCGGAGGGTCAAGCACAATCGCATCATACGTGCCCTGCAAGTCCCCGATAACGTCCTCAGACCTCCCGCACAGCGTCTCAACGTTCGTGAAACCGTTAGCCTGAAGGTTCCGTGAAGCCATCCTCACTGCCCCGCGCCACTCCTCAACGCTAACTACACTCTCGGCGTTCTCCGCCAGATAGCACGTCATTGAGCCCGTCCCGCTGTAGAGTTCGAGGATGTTTCTTGAACCGTGAACCTGCGCTGATGCGTACGTGAACAGCCTCTCCGCCTGCCCGGTGTTCACCTGAAAGAACGACGCTGTGTCGAACCCAAGACGGTACTTCCCCAGAATCTCCGAGATTAACCCCGAGCCTGTCAGGTTCTCGGTGTATGTGCCAAGAATAACGTTGCCGGGCTTGGAGTTGTGGTTCATCGTGAGGGTGCTCGGACGCGCCATGCTGCCCAGAGACGCGAGAGCCTTCACGCTCTTGGCCGACAGCTTGCCGTTGATGACGAACGACAGCAGAGACTCGCCCGTGTTAATTCCAGTCCGCGCGATGATGTGCCGGAGCTTGCCCATGCCGGTGCGCTCGTCGTAGCCGTCGAAGGGGTAACGGCTAGCCTCGAGGCCGTCGAGAATCTTGCCGTACATCTCGTTGAGCCGCTTTGCGTTCACGGGACACTGCCGGATGAACTCCAGCCGGTGAGTTCCTGCGCGGTAGAAGCCGGTACAGATTTTCCCCCTGATGTTCTGGACGGGAAACGCAGCCTTGTTCCTGTAACCCCACTCTTCAGGAGAAGCCTCGCACTCGACTGCTCCGACCGTGAAGCCTCCGAGCCGTGTCATTGCGTCCCGGACGATTCCTGCCTTCAAGGTGAGCTGCGTTCCGTAATCCGCGTGCTGAAGCTGGCAGCCCCCGCACCTGCCGAAATACTTGCACTTAGGCTTCACCCTTCCCGCAGAAGGCGTGAGAACTTCGACAGTGTCGGCTATGGCAAAATCCTTCTTCCTCGACACAACTGCTGCCCTCACCGTCTCGCCGGGCAATGCTCCCTGAACAAACACTATCCCTCTGTTCGTGCGGGATATTCCTGCTCCGTCGCTGGAGAGTCCTGAAACTTCCAGCGTTATCGTTCCGCTCGTGTTATCTATGTCTATGCACTCCTTAAAACTCGAAATGTTCTCCGAGATAGAATTTCTTGGCCAGTTCATTGCCCGCAACTTCTTCGGGCGAACCCGCAAGGAATATCTTTCCATCATGAATAAGGTACGTCCTGTCCGTGATTGAGAGCGTTTCCCTGACGTTGTGGTCAGTTATCAGCACGCCGTAGCCTTTCGCCTTAAGCTCGTGAATCATGCTCTGGATGTCCGCGACAGCTATCGGGTCAATTCCGCTGAAAGGTTCGTCAAGCAGAATGAACTTCGGTTTCATCGTCAGTGCCCGCGCAATCTCTACGCGCCTTCTTTCGCCGCCGGAGAGTGCGTAGCCCTTCGTCTCGGCAATGTGCGTAATCTTGAACTGTTCAAGAAGTTCGTCGGTGAGAGTCTTGGCCTGCTTGCGTTTGCCGGTCTCTTCCCACACAAGATTGATGTTCTCGCGCACAGTAAGATTCCTGAATACGGATGCTTCCTGCGGGAGGTAGCCGATGCCTTTGCGTGCCCGCGCGTAGATTGGCAGGTGGGTAATCTCTTCGCCGTCAATCGTTACTGTCCCCGAATCAGGACGTATCAGCCCCACGATCATGTAGAACGACGTAGTTTTTCCCGCGCCGTTCGGGCCGAGAAGTCCGACAACTTCGCCGGGGTTGACGCTGATGCTGACTCCTCCGACAACAAGACGGCCTGAATAACTCTTGCGGAGGTCAGCTGCTGTGAGGCCGCTCACTTCTTCTTTGTCCTTCCTGACTTCTTCGGGGATGCCGACTTCTTTGCGGGCTGTTCTTCCTTCTTGGGCTCTGTCGGAATCTGAATCGTCTGCTGCTGCCCGGAAGA
The DNA here is from genome assembly GCA_017450125.1 of Synergistaceae bacterium. Lineage (NCBI taxonomy): Bacteria > Thermotogati > Synergistota > Synergistia > Synergistales > Synergistaceae > Synergistaceae bacterium. The sequence continues at coordinate 55,235 of JAFSWZ010000028.1, forward strand.
ATCCTTCCTGCGTTCGCGCGAGAGGTCTATCGTGATTTCCGCCCTGTCTGCGCTGACTCCTCCGTTTTCCGTCCTTCTGGTAAGCCCTCCGAGTGCCTCGACTCTGTTCTGGTCGGGGAAGTAGACGATAGAGTCCGACCGCAGAGTCCTTCCGCCCTGAACCGCAACAACATGCCCGCTGACTACGACACTTCCGCGTTCGAGGGAGTATAGCGCGTTATCTCCTTTGAGGGAAACTGCATCCCCCTTCGCTTTCGGTTTGCCTTTGAGCCACACGCTTTTCTTGGCCGTGAGGTCGTAGAGGTCTCCTCCTCTGATTACCCCTTCTACGGAGTCTGCTCCGAACGACAGCCCCCGTGAAGTGTCCTCGAGATTCCGTGCCTTCGTCAGCCAGAACTTAGTCTGCTTGTCCTCAGGTGTAGTGTCAGTTATTCCGCCCGCGCCGGTAATCGTAAGACGGTCAGCATCGAGCCTCATCGTGCCTATTCCGCCCCTGACTCCTCCCTGAAACTTGCAGGTCGGTACGTCCGCGAACGACAGCAGCAACCTTCCGGCCTTGATGTCTACAGGGTCTCCCATCCACTTGCCGGAAGCTGTTATGCCCTGCTCAAAGTTTATCTCGCGGCGGTCTACATTCCCTGAACCTGCAGGAGCTTTCACGGTCAGATCTCCGGCAGTGATTATGACGTTGCCGTCGGCGAGAAAATCTCCTGTCTGTGCATCGAAGCGCATTCTGTTCGCGGACAGAGTCGCAGTGTCGGGCAGCTGGTCTTCGGCCGCACACAGCGAACACGCGCAAAGCAGTATAATCACGGGCAATAGTAATCTCTTCATGAACACGTCCTCAATTGTCTGTAATGGATGGCTGTAATATTACTACAAAATTGCTATTTTCTGTGCCAGCCCCTACAATAAGCAACACAAATTTTGCGATAAGGAGATGTATGCAGTGATACCTAAGGTTATACACTACTGCTGGTTTGGCGGAAAACCTCTGCCCGAACTTGCGCAGAAGTGCCTCGCGAGCTGGGAGAAGTTCTGTCCCGATTATGAGATAGTCCGCTGGGACGAGAGCAATTTCAACGTGAATTGCTGCGATTACGTGAGAGAGGCCTACGAGGCCAAGAAGTGGGCATTCGTGAGCGACTATGCGCGGCTGAAGGTGTTAGTTGACAACGGCGGCGTGTATATGGACACAGATGTTGAGGTGATAAAGCCACTCGACGAGTTTCTGGTTCACGAGGCGTTTTCGGGCTTCGAGAGCGAGAAGGCGATTCCCACCGGCATCATGGCCTGCGAGAAGGGGTTTGCGCCGTTCGCGGAGATGCTGGCGGACTATCACACTAGGCATTTCTACCGACGGGGGGGGGGGACTAGACCTCACTACTAACGTAACCCTAATCACGAGCTACTTTTCTCGTTACGGCTTCACCCCGAACAACACACTGCAGACAGTCAGAGGCTTCACGATTTACCCGAAAGATTACTTCTGCCCAAAGAGCTACCTTACCCTCAAGATCGAGCTTACAGGCAACACGCACACCATTCACCACTTCTCCGGCTCATGGCACACGCCCGCCCAAAAACGGTGGATAAGGTTCAAGTGGCGCGTAAGGCAGCTTCTGGGCGAGAGAATCACTGCGTGGCTGAAATCACTCCTCCACCGTCCATAGCGGGAAGTAAATCCTGATGTGCGTAACATCCCTAAGTGCATCATCAACTTTCCCTGCAGCATCAGGGAGTCTCTCCCAGTCTCCGCCGTCCCGCCTGCACAGCACTAAGGGCCTGCGTCCGTACTGACTCCACAAGTCCGGCAGCCTGTCCCCAAGCTGAGGTCCGGGCACAAGTGCATTCTTGAACAGCGGAGGAGTCCCTTCGAGGTCAGGCTGTCCCGGAAGAGGCGCGATTATCATCCACTGCGTGAGCTGCCACGCGTTGATCATTTCGTGAGAAGTCAGGGCATGTTTCAGCGGCATAATCTGAATCCCCCCGACTTCTCCGCGCTTCGATGTCGACACGTCAATCACCCCTGAATGCGACGCACGAATCCTCCCTACTTCCTGATACGCCGTCCCTCCGAACCTCCCGACTCCTCCGACACGGTGAACCACTCGTGCGATTACCCGCGCACCGCCAGAGCCGTAAACGATTACCCTCCCGCCCGGACGGTTCTCGAAATCCACCATGTACACCGTAGGGTTTTCGGGAAGAGGACTTCTGATGATGAGCACATCGCCTTCTTCCGGCACGTCCTCCAGCGGCGATTCTCTGCCCTCATGTTCAACCGTAACCCTCGAACCAGTCAGAGGCGCAAAACCTCCGAAGACTCCCGTCCCTGCGTCCATTCCGAGCGTGAAGAATGCTCCGCCTGTCGCGGCTGGGGCTGTGGTGATTGCGGGCGTGAGGCTGATGATGCGTCCGCGTCCGTCCTCAACGTTCACGAGAATGTGTATTGCGTTCACGGCAGAGGCACAGACTGTCGACGGTGTCGCCCACTTGCTGGCGGTGTATGCGGGGTAATTGGTCTTGGCCGGAACTCCGAGAACTTGTCCCAACGCAACGGGCTGGGAGTGCGGTAGGATTGCCGTAACCTGTCCGCCGACTACGCAGGGGATTCGCAGTTCGAGGACTCCTTCAGCGTACGCACACGAAGCCCACAGCAGAAAGAGTGATGTGATGACGAGCTTCTTCATGGCACGGGAGCTAACCACACAGCCCAGACGTTGCAGAGCGCGTGATAGATTATTGACGGCATAACCGAGCCTCCCCTGATTCTCAGCACCGCCATAACGAGTCCCGGAAAGAACGTCGCAACCCTCAGCCATCCAGTCAGCACGACAAGATGACTCAGCGCGAAAGCTCCCGTAGCAATCAGCACGCCCAATACGACCCCGAGCTTCCTTGTCAGCAGCGTCTGCATCCACCCGCGATAGAACGTCTCCTCGATGAACGCCGCCGCTACTCCTCCGCCGAGCTGATCCAGCGCAGTCCACAATGACGGATGCTTCAAGCCTCTTCCGCCCCATTCGTACGGCCACAGGTACAGAGAGATTATCGTCAGAGGGATGAGAGTTATCGCGATGGCAACAACGACATCACGCCATGACTCCCGCGTCATGAACCACTTCAGGCCGTAATCACGCTCATCTTCCCCTCGCCTCTTGCACCACTCGTAAGGGAAGTAGAGCATGAACGTAGCGACAGCAAGCCCGATGATTATCCCCATTACAGCACTTTCACTGCGTCCTGCAGGAACTGAAAGCCGCTGTTTATGTAGCTGGAAATCTGGAATCTGTTGACGTAGAGCAGTGCAGAGACTTTCCACAGCATGATGATTACCGGCACGGCGACGATGAATGCTCCCGTCTTGTAGAGAATCTTAGAGGGTATCTTTCCCCACTTCTCGAACAGCTGATCCACGAGCCAGCCCATTACCATGAAGGCGAACCCTAGAATCCAGACAGCGAGGCCAAGTACAACCTGAGTGTTTATGATGCGCAAAATGAATCAACTCCGAATTGTGAATAGGTGAATTTGCGATTATTATACGGCAATAATCGATATGTGCTAAACTTTGCGGGTACAAAATCTCACGCATTCAGGAGGAAAGTTATTCATGACCCGAAAATTCATCACAGCTCTTGTTCTTGTGGCAGTGCTGTCGTTCAGCGCGTATGCTGATGAATCGCCGAAGGTTCTCGCGCGCGTCGGAAGCGATGACATCACGGAAGAGGAAGTGCTCGAGTTCATCCAGCCGTTCGGACAGCAGGCAATGATGCTCTACGCTACGGAGCAGGGCAAAAAGATGATCGTTGACGACGTAATCTCGATGAGGCTTTACGCGCTCGACGCAGAGGCACAGAAGCTGGACGAGACTCCGGCGTTCCAGGCACAACTTGCGGCGGCTAGGAGGGCGATGCTTGCGCAGGCGGCGATGAGGAAGACGATTGACGGTCTGACTGTGAGCGACGACGAGGCACGGAAGTTCTACGACGACAACCTTCAGCTGTTCACGCAGGGAGAGAGGGTTCACGCGCGGCATATTCTGGTGAGCGATGATGAGACTCTCGCGAAAGTTCAGGAGGCACTGAAGGCGGGGACATCGTTTGACGCGGTGGCTAAGGAGTACTCGATTGACCCGGGCAGTGCACAGAACGGCGGAGATCTCGGAGAGTTTCCGAAGGGCGTGATGGTCAAGGAGTTCGAGGAAGCTGCGTTTGCGCTGAAGACTCCGGGCGAAGTGTCCGAGCCGGTGAAGACGCAGTTCGGGTGGCACATCATCAAGCTGGAGGAGCATATTCCTGAATCGCCCGCACCGTTTGAGCAGGTGAAGCCGAGAATCCTGCAGGACCTGAGAGACCAGAAGACGCAACAGGTACTTACGGACAGGTCGAAGGAGCTCGAGAAAGTCTACAAGGTTGAACGCTTCTAGTTACTAGGAAATCACAGGGGCTAGGAAAATATTACTCCTAACCCCTAACCCCTTATCCCTTATCCCTTGCTTCTCGTATCTGCCGCTCTACTTGCTCAAAGCCCGTCCCGCCGTAAACGTTCCTTCTCCTCACGCTCTCTCGCGGGGTAAGAATCGCAGTCAGGCTCTCGTCGAAGTTCGGCACGTGTCCCTTCCACTGCTCGGGAGTAAGTTCGCTGAACGACAAATCGTTGTCGATGCACCATCCCACAAGCCGCCCAACAATTGCATGTGCCTCGCGGAACGGAATACCCTTCATCACGAGCCATTCTGCGATGTCCGTCGCAAGTGAATAACCTTTCCCGAAGCCCTCAAGTGCTTTCGCCTCGTCAACCTCAACCTTCGCGAGCAGTTCACTCATTATCTGCACGACAGCTTCAACTGTATCGAGCGATTCCCACAGACCGCGCTTGTCCTCCTGAAGGTCTCTGTTGTATGTCATCGGCAGGCCTTTAAGGTTAATCATCAGGTCTATCATGTGTCCTATGACTTGGCCGGTCTTTCCGCGCGCAAGTTCCAGAACGTCAGGGTTCTTCTTCTGGGGCATCATGCTTGAGCCGGTGCAGAACTCATCAGGCAGTACCACAAACCCGAACTCCTGCGTGTTCCACGTTATGAGGTCAGTGCAGAGCCGCGAGATGTGAATCATGAACGTTCCCGCAAAGTGGTGATAGTCCATCATGTAATCACGCGAAGCCACAGACTCGAGGCTGTTGCGTGTGGGATGCGCGAAGCCCAGAAGCCCGCTCGTGATTTCACGGTCAACCGGCAGAGTAGACCCCGCCAGTGCCCCCGCACCTAACGGGCATTCATCCAGCGACAAGAGCGCGAAGTTCAGACGCTCCATGTCCCGCGAAAATGCCTCGTACCACGCGAGCCAGTAATGTCCCATCGAGATGGGCTGTGCCTGCTGCATGTGCGTGTAACCCGGTACTATCACGTTCAAGTGCCGCTGTGCGTTGTCCGCAAGAACGTCAAGGAGTGCGGCCAAGTTCTCCCTGAGACTCTGAAGACGCGTGCGGAGGTAGATCCGCGTTGTTGTGGCTACCTGGTCGTTCCGCGAACGTGCTGTGTGAAGTTTTGCCCCGAGAGGCTCAATCTCCGTTAAGCGCGCCTCAATGTTCATGTGTACGTCCTCGAGCTGCTCTGAGGGCGTGAACTTCCCCTCCTGAATCTCCGTGCGTACACGTTCAAGGCCAGCGATTATCTTTGCGGCTTCGTCCTGAGTGAGGAGTCCTGTTTTGCCGAGCATTTCGGCGTGGGCTATGCTGCCCGTTATGTCCGCGTCATACATCCGCCAATCTATGTCCAGAGACTGCGTGAAGTCCTGAACTATTTTTGCCGTGTCGTGCTTGAACCTTCCGTGCCACATCTTTATCTGTCTCCTGTCTCTATTCCTCTTTCGAGGGAAAATATATCGTCTAAGTTCATCGGTTTTCCGAAGTAATAACCCTGTGCCTTGTCGAAACCTATCGAGCGCAGATACTCGAACTGTTCAGCCGTCTCTACTCCCTCAGCTAATGCCTTCATTCCCATAAGCCGGGCCATGCGCAGATTCGAGCTGATGATGTACTTTGCCTTCTCAGATTTTCTTATGTCGAAGCCGTGCAGAAATTTCATGTCAAACTTTATCGTGTCAAAATTGTAATCCTTCAGGACGTTCAATGACGAGTAGCCCGAGCCGAAATCATCCATCCACACTTCATAGCCCATTGCCCGGAATCTCTCTATCCCCAAGTTCAGCACGGTCAAGTCCTCGCCGTTCCCGCTCTCCGTAATCTCGATGTGAAGCATACTGCGCGGAATGTGGTTGAGCGTTACAGCAAGTTCTACCTCCTGCAGAATGTCGCAGAGTTCGAAGTCCAGCCGCGACAAATTCACCGACACCGGCAGAACGGGAAGCCCCTTCCTTGCGCGGGCGTGATAGTCCCTGCAGACCTGCTTCAGCGCGTGAATGTCAAGCCTGTGAATCTCCCTGTATTCCTCGAGCGTCGGGATAAACTCAGCCGGCGAAATGTTCCCGAGCTCCGAATCAGTCCACCGCGCAAGTGCCTCTGCCTCGCAGATTCTGCCGGTCTGGACGTTCACGATCGGCTGATACAGCACGCGTACAGAACCGTTCATTATCGCGCTGTCGAGGCTGTCAAGAATGTGCTGCTGAACCTCAAGCTCCCTGCTCATTCCCTCGTGGAACATGCACGAACTCACGCTGTGGTTCTTCCTGATGCTGTCGCACGCCAGCTTTGCCCTGTCGCAGCATGAACGTATATCCTCGTTCTCCGACGGAAAGTATATCCCCGCCCGAAGCCTCAGCGTAATATCGTCGTGGAGGGCGTAAAGGTACTCCTGAATCATGTCGGTGTTGAGCTCGACGGTTGCCCAGTCGGTCAGCACAGCAAAATTGTCATCGCTGAAACGTGCGGCCAAGCTGCCGTTCTCCGGTGGAAAGATTATGCGAATGATCGTTGCGGTCTCGCGGAGAAGTTCATCTCCCCTCTTGAAGCCGAAACGTTTATTGAACATCTTGAAGTTGTCGAGGTTGAACCAGATCAACGCCAGCCCTTCAGAAGCTGACCGCAAAAAATCTCCGGCCTGTTCGTGGAAAGCTGAACGGTTAAGCAGACCCGTAAGACTGTCGGCAGAAGGGGAAAGCATCACGCTACACGAACTCGAACAGATTCAGCCCTACGTCCTCATCCAGCTTGCGTTCCACCATACCTTCAGAGACCTCCACTGTCATTTCACACGTTGCGCTTACACGTGCGCTGTTCAGGTGTCCGCCCCATACACGGCCTTCTTTGTCCGCCGCGCTCATGTGGATGTGCTGGTAGAACTCTCCGTCCTTCGTCGTAACTGTTCCCCACAGGCTCACTATCTCGGCCGGAAACTGGAAGTGATGCGTGTGGTACTTCTTCTCTGCTACGTCGAACAGTCCGACGCTGAAATCATCTATTGCACCGAGTGCCTTGACCTCAGCAAGAACTATCTTCTCCGCTTCGCATAACGTCTTGAGCTGGGTGAGTATCTCCTCTCCTCTGTCTATCCTAACGAAATACTTGCTGCCGAATTTTCTGTACTGCATCAATCATTCTCCTGCTCAAATGGGATGGGAAACATTATACAGCAGGGCAAAAAATTAACACCCTCCCCGAATTTCCGGAAAGGGTGCGGCTGTCTTGTGGGTCAAATTGTGCTAGTCGAGGTTGGCTATCAGCATGTAGACGAAATCGCCGTGCGCAGGAGTGTAAATAGAGTTGACGACTTTCTGCTGGCCTCCCAAGAGTCCAAGCGAGCCTGCACGAAGCGCGATCTTCTCCTTGATGGCATCCTCGTTCTTCCCGAAGCGGTAGCCGACAAACCATGAGTTGCCCGTGAGCTTGATGCCGCTTCTGCTGGACACCCACTCGCCTTCATCGTTTTGTACGGTGGAGACTTCGCCTACTGTCTCGGAGCACAGAAAATACGTACCTGTACCTTTGTTCCACGACGTTACTTTATTGTGCGGGTTGAGCTCTATTGACAGGCCGCCGTCAAGATACTTTAGGATTTCTGCCTTGCCGGCTCCTCCGCCTTCGTCCAGGTAATCGCCTATGTATCGCGGCGTTCCTGTCTTGTCGCGGTTCAGGTATATCTTGTACTCATTGCCGACCTTTACAACTTTGTCGTAGTTGTCCGTGTACCATGCAAGTACGGCGGTCCTTATGTTGCGCATGTCGGCAATTATCTTTGTGGCCTTCGCAGAACTCACGGCTTCGGTGCTGGAGAGCATCATCATTGCGGCGAGTATGCCGATCACGACAATCACTATCAGAAGTTCCACGAGTGTGAAGCCCTTGCGTTTGCTCTTCATTGCTCATTCCTCCCTTTAACGTTAAAGCCGGGCATCCCCAGCTGGGCAACACCCGGCGAATATTGCGAACCGATGGACTGTGCGGTTAGTCGTCCAATTTCTGCACCAGCAGACCGACATATTCTGCATTCGTGTAGGGATTCTGTGTGGGTTCACCGCCCAATTTGCCTTTGTCCGGGAAGCCCACCAGTCCCAGACTTCCTGCGCGAGCCGCGAGCTTCTCCTTGACCTTCGCGTCCGTGCCGACCTTGCAGGACACGTACCAGTCCTTATAGTTAACATCGTTCAGCGTATAATCACCGTCTTTATGTGTACTGTCACCCTTAGCCATCAACGTCAGAGAGCTCTCGTTGCTGAGGTACTTGGTGATTGCGGTTTTATTGCTCAGCACATAATTCGACAGGCTGTCGTAGGTCGTATCACCGATCTTAATGGTGCATTTCTTACTAGACGCGTTGTAGGTAACGCTGTCGATGTTGTCCGTATACCACGACAGAGTCGCCGTCTTGAGGTTGCGAAGGTTGCTGATGATGTTGTTGGCCTTCGCCGAACTCACTGCCTCAGTGCTCGAAAGCATCATCATAGCGGCCAGAATACCGATTACCACGATGACAATCAGCAGCTCCACAAGGGTAAAACCCTTACGCTTAATACTCTTCATCGTTGTTCCTCCTTCTTAATGTGTGAAAAAGTGTTCCGTCCTACAGCCAGCTAGCGCAAGAAGCAAGTAATTTGTGCAGGCATTCCTCCTTCTTCATTCTTCATCATCCCGGCTGACGGGAATATCATACCATAATAGTTATCGGCTGCCTAATCCGACCACATAAAAGCCGGGCACTCTTCAGCACCCGGCAAAGTGTTTATGTTCTCGCGTCAGGCTACTTCGCAGGTGCGGGCTGTGCACCCATCTCCGCAAGTGCTTTGTAGGTCAGATAGCGTTCACGTGCCTCTGCGCAGTTCTTGTCGAACAGGTCTTCCGCGATGTCAGGGAAGCCCCTCTTCAGCGACGAGTAACGTACCTCGCCCATCAGGAACTCCTTGTACGCCTTCAGGAACTCCGCCTCGTCGTCAAACAGCTTCGGTGCTTTGCTGTCCAGCGTGAACGGATTCTTACCCGGCTCAACGTCAGGGTTGTAGCGGTACAGATGCCAGTAGCCCTTCTCGACTGCCAGCTTCGTGCGCTCCTGCGTCTTGCCCATTCCTGCGCGGATGCCGTGATTGATGCACGGTGCGTAGGCGATGATGAGCGACGGGCCTTTGTGCGCTTCGGCTTCCTTGAGAGCCTTGAGAAGCTGGTTCTTGTCCGCTCCCATTCCGACCTGCGCAACGTAAACTGTGCCGTAGGTCATCGCCATTCTGCCGAGATCCTTCTTGCGCGTCCTCTTGCCGCTCGCCGCAAACTGTGCGATTGCCGCAGTAGGTGTTGACTTTGAGGACTGTCCGCCGGTGTTGGAGTAGACTTCCGTGTCCAGAACGAGAACGTTCACGTCCTGTCCGCTTCCGAGTACGTGGTCAAGTCCGCCGTAGCCGATGTCATAGCCCCAGCCGTCGCCGCCGAAGATCCACACTGACTTCTTCACGAGGTAATCCTTGTACTCGCAGAGAGTGCAGAACTCCTTCATTGCTGCTTCGCTGAAGTTTGCAGCACCGCCGCAGTCCTCGCAGCAGCAGAACAGCTTGTCGAGACAATCTTCAACCTTCGCTGATGCCGCGACTGATGCTTCACCGTCATCGTGAGCGTCAAGCCAGCCCTTAAGCACGTCCTTGACCTCTGCAGGAACTTCGTCCATTCCGAGCAGTGCGTTTGCCGCGTCGACGAGGTAGCCGGTCATTACGTTAAGGGACAGCTTCATTCCCATTCCGTACTCTGCCGCATCCTCAAATAACGAGTTGCCCCATGCCGGCCCGTGTCCGTTTGCGTCGGTCGTGTAAGGCATTGACGGTGCAGAACCGCCCCAAATCGAGGAGCATCCTGTTGCGTTGGCGACTATCATCCTTGAGCCGAAAAGCTGTGTGATCAGCTTCGCGTAAGGAGTCTCGCCGCATCCTGCGCAGGCACCGCTGAACTCGAATAACGGCCTCTGGAACTGTGAGCCCTGTACCGTGAACTTGTCGCCAGCGTCCGTCTTGTCCGTAACGTTCTCGAATGCGAACGTCCAGCGGTCGATTTCTGCTGTCTGCGTTGCGGAAGGCTTCATCTCGAGAGCCTTGACCGGGCAGATGTCCGCGCAGTTTCCGCAACCTAAGCAGTCAAGCACGTCAACCTGCATCTTGTAGCGGTATCCTGCCGCCTTGAGTTTCGGTGCCTTAACGTCAACTGCTCCGAACCCTTCAGGTGCTGCTGCCTGCTCCTCTGCATCAAGCAGGAACGGACGGATAGCCGCGTGCGGGCAGACCATAGAGCACTGGTTACACTGGATGCACTTTGCGCTGTTCCACTCGGGGACGTTCACCGCAACTCCGCGCTTCTCGTACTTTGACGTTCCCGCAGGGAAGTGGCCGTCCTCGAAACCGTCGACGAATGCGCTTGAAGGAAGCGTGTTGCCCTTCTGTGCGTTGATTGTGTCGACCTGATAGCTGATGAAGTCAGGAATCTCGCTCGGAAGGCCGGGACGTGCGGTTACTCTGTCTTCTGCCGTCTTCCATGCTTCGGGCACCTGAATCTGTACAAGCCCCGTAAGTCCTGCATCAACAGCCGCATAGTTCATCTTGACGATGTCTTCGCCCTTCGCGCCGTAGGACTTCACGATGGCTTCTTTCATGTACCTGACAGCGTCCTCGATGGGAAGAATCTCCGCCAGCTTGAAGAATGCGCTCTGCATTATCGTATTCGTCCTTGAGCCGAGACCGAGCTTCTGTGCCTCGTCGACTGCGTTGATGACGTAGAACTTGCATCCCAGCGTCGCAATCTTCCTCTTCAGGCTCGCAGGAAGGTGCTCCTCGAGTGCTTCAAGGGTCATCCACTGCGTGTTGAGCAGGAACGTTCCGCCCGGCTTCATGCCCTGAAGAAGGTCATACTGGTTCACGTACTCCTGCTTGTGGCAGGCGATGAAGTCTGCGTTGTCGATGAGGTACGTTGACTTTATCGGGGACTTGCCGAAACGGAGGTGGGACATCGTGATGCCGCCCGACTTCTTCGAGTCATAGTCGAAGTAGCCCTGCGCGTACATTTCGGTGTGGTCGCCGATACTCTTGATGCTGTTCTTGTTTGCGCCGACTGTTCCGTCTGAGCCGAGACCCCAGAACTTGCAGCATACCGTGCCTTCTGCGGCGGCGTTGATGTGCTCTGTCGGGATTAATGAGCTGTCGTTCACGTCGTCGATGATGCCGAGTGTGAAGTTATTGCGCGGCTCAAACAGCTTCAGGTTGTCGAAGCAGACCTTGAGGTCGCTGGGTGTCGTGTCCTTGCTGCCGAGTCCGTAGCGTCCGCCGACGATCTTCGGTGCTCTGGGGTTGCCGACGAACAGCGAGCATACATCCTCATACAGAGGCCCGCCGAGTGCGCCGACTTCCTTCACGCGGTCAAGGACTGCAATAGCCTTCACCGTTGCGGGAAGTGCCCTGAAGAAGTACTTGGGCGAGAACGGACGGTAAAGGTGGACTTCAACGACTCCGACCTTCTCTCCGCGAGCGTTCAGGTAATCTACAGTCTCTTCAATTGCCTGGCACACAGAGCCCATTGCGATGATTACGCGGTCAGCCTCAGGGTCTCCGTAGTAGTTGAACGGGTGATATTCGCGTCCGCAGATTCCCTTGATGTCTTCCATGTATCCTGCGACGATGTCAGGTACTGCATCATAGAAAGGCTGTGATGCTTCCTTCGCCTGGAAGAATATATCAGGGTTCTGCGCAGTTCCCTTCGTGAAGGGCTTTTCGGGACGCATTGACCTATCACGGAATGCTGCGATTGCGTCATAGTCAACCAGCTTCGCGAGGTCTGCATAATCGAACGCGTCAACCTTCTGAATCTCGTGTGATGTCCTGAAACCGTCAAAGAAGTTCAGAACGGGAACGCTTGACTTGATGGCCGAAAGATGAGCCACTGCCGCCATGTCGTGGGCTTCCTGCACTGAGCCGCCAGCCAGCATCGTGAAGCCGCACATTCTCGTCGACATTACGTCTGAATGATCTCCGAAGATTGAGAGCGCGTGCATTGCGATTGCTCTTGCCGTTACGTGGAACACGCCGGGAAGAAGTTCGCCCGCGATCTTGTACATGTTGGGGATCATGAGAAGCAGTCCCTGAGAAGCTGTGTAGGTGCTCGCAAGTGCTCCTGCCGACAACGCTCCATGACATGCCGCCGCCGCTCCGGCTTCGCTCTGCATCTCGGTAACTTTTACTGTCTTGCCGAAAATGTTTTTGCGGCCGTGTGCTGCCCACTCGTCAATATGCTCGGGCATCGGCGAAGAAGGCGTGATCGGGTAAATGGTAGCCATCTCGGAGAAGGCATATGCTACGTGAGCGACTGCCTCATTTCCGTCCATCGTTTTCCAGTTACGTTTTGTCATGAAAGATAAAACCCTCCCTCTGGAATCACTAAAATGTTGAGATAAAAAATGGTGTGTGCAAGTATTCTACTACAAATTTCCCAATCATGAAATAAAATATAGCTTGTACAAATTCTTTCAGCTATTCAGGGAGAAATCATGAACATTAATGAAGTTATGGACAAGTATTTAGCCTCAAAGCCGGAGGGCAGGTGCTGCTGGTTCAATCACGAGTGGATGACGCGCAGAGAGTTCGCGGAGCTTGCGGACAAAGTTACGGACGCTCTGAGGGCTTCAGGTTTCGGGGAAGGGCAGAGGCTGGCGGTTCTGATACCCAACAGCCCGGTGATGCTCGCGGTCATGCTTGCGACGTGGCGGCTCGGAGGAGTCTTCTGCCCGCTGAACGAGAAGACGGGAGAAATCTCACTCGTGAAGACGTTAAGCCTGCTGAAACCGTTTTCTGTGGTTCTGTCGAAGGACGTAAAGCCCGAACTTGAGGACGCACTCAACGCTGAGGGATGGCAGAGCGTGAGACTTGGCCTGCATGAACTTGACGGTACGGAGAAATTCGCGGGAAAACTGCAGGACGCTGACGACCTCGACAAGACGTTAGCGGTAATCTTCTCGACCTCCGGGACGACAGGAGACCCTAAAGCTGTCCCCCTCACTCACGCAAACCTTCTCGACAACATTAACGCCTGTCTTGAGCACGTGCCCGACCTTGTGGCTGGAGACTCGCTGCTTAATGTTCTGCCGAACTTCCACGCGTTCGGGTTCACGATATGCTGCGTTCTGCCGTTCGTGCTTGATGCTACGCAAGTGCTCATGACGAGCTTCATGCCTCCGTCGAACGTCATCAAGGCCGTAGAGGAGACCAAGCCGACCGTTCTTCTGCTTGTGCCGACAATGATAGGTTTCACGACCTCGATGCTCGAGCGCATGGGAAAGAAGCTGACGGGCATAAAGTTATTGATTGCAGGAGGAGACAGGTACAACCCGAAGATTGATGACAGAGTTACGGCGGCTTTCGGAGTCCCGCTGATTGAGGGCTACGGCATCACTGAGTGTTCTCCTGTTCTTGCGGTCAACCCGAAGCCCAGCGTGAGGAAGCTAGGAACGGTAGGGCCAGCTTTGCCGCGCTTTGAGCTTCAGCTGCGGAGCGAGGGCGGAGAGATTCTCCCGATACCCGGCGAAGGTGTTTTGTGGACACGAGGGCCGAGCGTAACATCAGGCTACTACCACGCGCCGGAGGTCAACAAAGAAAGATTCGTTGACGGATGGTTCAACACGGGGGACTACGTGCAGATAGACTCGGACGGCTACATCAAGATTCTCGACCGCGTAACAGATATAATCATCGTCGGAGGTTTCAACGTTTACCCGCAGGAAGTTGAAGCAATCCTCGCAGAACATGACGGTGTGAGCCTTGCCGTTGTCGTCGGAATGCCCAACAGCATAAGCGGAGAAGTCCCGAAAGCGTACGTTATACGCTCGCAGGGCTCAGAGGTTACGGAAGGAGAACTGGTGAAGTTCTGCAAGGACAGGCTGGCACACTACAAAGTTCCCCGAAGCATAGAGTTTGTAGACAGCCTGCCGGTGAGTGCGACAGGAAAAATTTTGCGGCGCGTACTGCGTCAGAAGGAGAGAGACAAGCAATAATGCAAAGGCTTGAAGAAGTAATCATCCCCAAGCTGGAGGAGAATACTTCAGCAAATTGTTACTGGTTTGACGGAGAATGGTACACGCGCAAGGATATGCTTGACCTTGTCGGCGAATGTGAAGGCACGCTGAAGCGCGCGGGTTTCGGGAAAGGACAGAGGCTCGTCGTGATGCTGAGGAACTCCCCGCTGATTCCTGCGCTGTCGCTGGCGGTGTGGAAGCTCGGAGGAATCTTCTGCCCCCTCAACGAGAAGGCCGGGCTCGAGTCCTTAACCGGCACGCTTGACCTGATTAAGCCTTTCGCCGTAATCACCGAGCACGAGATTCCCGAACTCTCGCGGCTGTGGCCGTGCATAACGTGTTCTCTGGACAGCAGGACTCTTTCCGAGTTCACCGGCAAAGCTCAGCCCGAAGAGCCCGACGACCTCGCAGTAATTTTCGCGACATCGGGGACAACCGGCCTCCCGAAGGCAGTACCATTGACGCACGGAAATCTTCTCAACAACTGCAAGGTTACCAATGAGGGAGTACCCAGCATAACCGGCAAAGATGTATTCTTAACCGTTCTGCCTAACTTCCATTCATTCGGCTACACGGTAACTATAATTCTCCCTCTCACGATCGGCGCACGGCTGGCTATAGCTCCGTCGTTCCTGCCTCCTGCCGCAACAATACGCGCACTCACGGAAGCTAAAGTAGATGTGATGTTCGTTGTGCCGGCGATAATGTCATTCCTGCTCATGAACGTCGAGAAGGGCAAACTCCCTCCCGAAGTACTCTCGCGCATCAGAATAATCTGCACCGGCGGCGACAAGCTCAATCCCAATCTCCACAAGATGGCGTTATCCCTGCTCGGGCGGGACATAATGGAGGGTTACGGCCTAACGGAGACTTCACCCGTTATCTGCATGAACCACGACTGCGAGACGCAGAAGACCGGGAGCATCGGGCCTGTGCTGCCTGAGTACGAGTACAAGATACGCACGAGAGACGGCCAAGACACAGACGATAAAGAAGGCGTGCTCTGGGTGAGAGGACCGAGCGTTACGCCGGGCTATCTTCACGCGCCGGAAATCACGGCAGAACGTTTTGACGCTGAGGGGTGGTTCAACACCGGCGACTACGTCAAGGCAGAGACGCACGACGGCGAAGAGTATATCTACATTCTCGACAGGGTAACGGACATAATTATTGTGGGTGGGTTCAACGTGTACCCGCAAGAGGTCGAGAAGGTCTTGGCCAAACACCCGGCTGTACATGCGGCTGTGGTTGTGGGAGTACCTCATGAGGTGAACGGAGAGATTCCGAAGGCGTACGTCCAGCTTAACGACGGTGCAGAGGCGACGGACAGGGACATAATCAAGTTCGCGAAGGAACATCTCGCACACTTCAAGGTGCCCAGAAGCGTGGAGTTCGTCGAGGAGTTTCCGCTCTCCGGGACGGGAAAGATTCTGCGGAGGGTACTCAGAGAACGCGCAAGAAGCTGACATAAAGTGATATGATTATCGCACATCCCAACAGCAAATCACAATTTAAGGAGTTATCTCATGGACAAGAAGATTAGGCGCATAGGCGTATTAACCAGCGGCGGGGACTCTCCCGGAATGAACGCGGCAGTAAGAGCCGTAGCCCGCACGGCAATGTATTACGGCATCGAGTGCGTAGGCATCCGCAGGGGCTGGCAGGGTCTCATCAACAGCGACTTTGTGATCCTCAACGCTGACATGGTGAGGCACATTCTGGGACGCGGCGGAACAATCCTCTACACGGCAAGAAGCGACGAGTTCATGACCGAGAAGGGGCGCGAGAAGGCAGTAGCTACGTGCAAGATGCTCGGGCTTGACGGAGTTGTAGCGATCGGCGGCGACGGAACGTTCAGGGGAGCACTCGAGCTTTCGCGTCTCGGTGTGCCGGTAATGGGAATCCCCGCGACAATCGACAACGACATAGGCTGCTCGAACTACACGATAGGTTTCGATTCGGCGTGCAACACCGCGATTGACTGCATCGACAAACTCCGCGACACAATGCAGAGCCATGAACGCTGCAGCGTCGTTGAAGTCATGGGCCGTCATGCGGGCTTCCTCGCGCTGTACGTCGGAATAGCAGTCGGAGCTACGTCGGTGCTTGTTCCTGAGGCTGAGCTGGACTTCCAGAAGGACGTAGTTGAGAGAATCCAGAACGCCAGGCTTTCAGGACAGACACACTTCATGGTAGTTGTGGCTGAGGGCGTTGGGAGTGCAATAGACATCGGCAAAAGGATTCATGAGGCACTTGGCCTTGATCCGCGCGTTACGGTGCTCGGGCACATTCAGAGGGGCGGTGCTCCTACGGGAAGAGACCGCGAGACTGCCACGCGAATGGGCTATTACGCAGTGAGGGCGTTCGCTGAGGGCAGGACAGGAAGCGTAATCTGCACGCGCGAGGGCGGAATAGTCGAGACACCGATAGAGGAAGCCTTAGCGATGACGAAGCATCTTCAGATGGACAGGTACAAGATACTTGAAGCGATTTCGGCGACAGGAGAGCATCCTGCAAACTAGAATGCACGAAGCAAGCATAAGCAGTTATGATTCTCCGCTGGGAAAAATCATGATTGCCTGTGATGATGAAGGATTGACCCTGCTTTCTTTCGGACAGCCTTGCGCTGAGGAAGGGGCAGGGCATCCCGTCATTAATGATGCTAAAAGGTGGCTGGATGTGTATTTTGCGGGTGATGTTCCTGACTTCACGCCGCCACTGCATTATGAGGGGACGGACTTTCAGCGCAGGGTGTGGAAGGCTCTGCTCGGAGTACCTTACGGACGGACGACGACCTACAAGGCAATAGCTGACGAGTTAGGTTGCAGGTCAGCTCAGGCAGTCGGGCAAGCGGTGGGACGCAACCCGATAAGCATAATCATTCCGTGCCACAGGGTAATTGGTTCTGACGGAAGCCTGACGGGTTACGCCGGAGGACTCGAACGTAAGGCAGCACTTCTCCGGCTTGAGGGCGTAAAAATATCCCCCCTGCCTTAACTGACAGGAGGGAACTTCTTTCTTCTCTTAGTCTTCGTGCATCACGTGTGCGCACCGTCTGCACAGTCCGTGTTCGTTCGGGTGCTCCTCGTACTTCCAGCATCTCGGGCACTTCCCGCCCTCCGCAACTCCTCCAGCAAGCTCTAATCCCGTAGTCTCGTCCTTTAAGGTTCTGCTCAGCATCAGCTCGTCAGCCCACTCAAATTTTGAGACTATCGCGATGTCCGCAAGCTCTTCCGCCGTGAATGCCTCCGCTATCTTGGCCACAGCGTCCGTCTTCTTCATCTGCACGCGCGCTTCAAGCGATGTCCCGATAACCTTATCTGCCCTCATTGTCTCGAGCATCCGGCTGACTGCTCCCTTGAAGGCTTCGGCCTCTTCCCACAGCCCAGCAAGCTCGTCGTTCAGCTTCGAGGCATCCTGCTTCGGGAAGTCAGAGAGGAACACGCTCTCAGGCAGCGAGGCATCAATCTTGCGCATCTCCTGCCAGATTTCTTCGGCCGTGAAGCTCAGCAGCGGTGCGAGCATCCTCGTCATGCACGAGAGAATCTCCCACATTGCGGTCTGCGCGCTCCGTCTGGTGAGTGAGTCAGCCGCCTCAACGTAAAGCCTGTCCTTGCTGATGTCCAGATAGAACGCTGAAAGCTCGTTCACGCAGAAAGAGTGAATCAGCGACACCGGCACGTGAAACTCGTACTCCTCGAAGGCCTCGTAGGCTCTGGCTATGATTCTGTGAAGGCGGTCGAGAATCCATTTGTCCATCGAGAGCATCGAGTCATAAGGCACTGCGTTAGTCTCTGGGTTAAAGTCGTGGAGGTTGCCCAGCAAGAAGCGCGCTGTGTTCCTTATGCGCCTGTAAGTCTCCGATAACGTCTTCAGAATCTGCTTCGAGATTCGCACGTCGTTGCGATAATCCGTCGACGCTACCCACAGCCTCAGAATGTCCGCGCCGAACTCGTTGCAGATTTCCTGCGGAGCGATAGTGTTGCCCATCGACTTGCTCATCTTCCGGCCCTCTCCGTCAAGAGTGAAGCCGTGCGTCAGAACCTGCGCGTACGGTGCGCGTCCCTTTATGGCTGTCGATGTGAGTAATGACGACTGGAACCATCCTCTGTGCTGGTCGCTGCCCTCAAGGTACATATCGCACGGCCAAGACAGCCCGAAGTTCTCATTGAGCACCGACATGTGCGACACTCCCGAGTCAAACCACACATCGAGAATGTTGCTGTCTTTCTCCACGTTGTGAGAGCCGCAGTGATCGCAGCACGCCTTCTCGCCGAACAGTGCCTCGAGCGATTCGCTCCACCAGATTGACGATCCGTCGGGTGCATCCTTGACCTTCTCGGCGAGCATCCTGATTCTGTCGGCGGTGAGGGTGAACTGTCCGCAGTCCTTGCAGTGAATCGCTGGCACAGGAACTCCCCAGACCCTCTGCCGTGAGATGCACCAGTCCGAACGCGAGCTGACCATGTTATAGATTCTGTCGCGCCCCCAGTCGGGAATCCAGCGCACTTCCTCATCAATGATGCGTAAAGCCTCGTCGCGGAACTCTTTGACGTTGATGAACCACTGATCCGTTGCGCGGAAGATTACGGGCTTCTTGCAACGCCAGCAGTGCGGGTAGCTGTGGTCAATCTTCCCTAACCCTAACAGCCTTCCCTTTGCGCGGATGAGCTCTATGGCTTTGTTTCCGCCGTCCTCTAAGGACATTCCGCCGACTATCGGCATCTCCTGCTCAAAGCGTCCTGCGTGGTCAACCGAACTGTACACCTTCAGGCCGTACCTGACTCCCGTCTCGTAGTCTTCCACGCCGTGCCCGGGCGACGTGTGAACGCATCCCGTGCCCGTCTCTAGCTCTACGTAATCAGCAAGCACAACAAGCAGTTCATGTTCATAGAACGGGTGAAGAGGCTTCATGCCTTCGAGGTCAGCACCCTTGACGGTGAGAATTGGAGTGAACTCCATACCTGTTGCCTTGCTCACAGAATCTTTCAGTGCAGACGCGAACACGTAGACCTTCCCGCCCGACTCATAGAACGTGTACTCATAGCGCGGATGAAGCGCAACTCCTGCGCTCGACGGCAGCGTCCACGGAGTCGTCGTCCAGATAACGATGTACACATCACGTCCCGCAAGCTCCGGGAATTTCCCTGCGGCTTCCGGCAGAGGATATGCGACATAGACGGAAGGAGATTCTTCGTCCCAGTACTCTATCTCTCCGGCGGCAAGTGCAGTCTGGCAGTCAGTGCACCAGTACACCGGCTTCAATCCGCGATAGATTAGCCCCTTCTCCACCATGTCCGCGAACGCGTGAAGTTCCCTGTGCTCGAATTTCGGGTCAAGCGTAATGTACGGGTGCTCCCATTCGCCTAGAACTCCCAGACGCTTGAACTCTTCGCGCTGAACGTCAAGGTAATGCAGTGCTGTAGCCTTGCACTGTCTGCGGAGCTCTACGGGGTCAATCCCTGTCCCCAGCTTCGAGAGCTTTGCGTCCCTCAGAGAACGCAGCTCAATCGGCAGTCCGTGTGTGTCCCAGCCCGGTACGTACGGCGTATAACGTCCCGTCATTGTCTTGGCCTTCACGATAAAATCCTTCAGTATCTTGTTGAACGCAGTCCCGATGTGAATATCTCCGTTCGCGTATGGAGGTCCGTCGTGAAGCTCAAAGTGTTCGGGCGAATGTTCGCGGGCGTGTAATGCTTTGTGATAGATGTCCTGTGAATGCCAGAACTCCAAGAATGAGGGTTCTCGTTTCGCGAGATTTGCTCTCATTGGGAAACTGGTTTCAGGCAGATTCAGAGTATCCTTGTAATCCTTGCTGTCCATACAAAAATTTGATGCCTCCTGTTTGAATTAGCATAACGCATGATTTAGAATGTTATCACAAAATGTTAAGGGGGAATAATTTTCATGAGTATTATTGATGCAATTTCACAGCGCAGAAGTATTTATTCGCTGAACAAGAATCTTCCCGTGAGTGATTCGGAGGTTGAAGCACTCATCAAGAAGGTTACCGAGCTTGTGCCCGATGCCTTCAACATGAAGAGTGCCCGCGTAGTCCTTGCGCTCGGAGAGAAGCATAATGCTTTGTGGGACACGATACATGATGCGTTCGGCGGAAAAGTCTCCCGCGAGAAGATTAACGGTTTCAGGGCGGCATACGGCACGGTTCTCTACTACTACGACACCGCGACGGTGAAGGCTCTGCAGGAGAAGTTCCCTCCATACGCGGCGAATTTCCCGGTGTGGGCGAATCAGGCGAACGGAATGCTTCAGTTCACGGTGTGGAGTGCATTGCGAGAACTGAACATCGGCGCGAACCTCCAGCACTACAACCCCGTGATTGATGAGGCTGTGCGCAAGCTGTTCGGTGTTCCTGAAGAGTGGGTGCTTGTAGCACAGATGCCGTTCGGAGGGATTGAGGTTAATCCTGAGCCGAAAGAAGCCGAAAATATCAGTATCCGCGTTAAAGTAGAAAGATAAGCAGTTGACGGCATGGAGGCTTGGACTGTGTACAGCGGCAGAGTTTCCGCGCGTGAATATACGGTCTTGAACGAGAGGACTAATACCCCGCCTGCAGGGCTTATGTTTGGCATGAGGCGGGGTAAATTCTTATACTTACAGGAGGCAGAGCCATGAAGGGATTCAGGGTAATGGTGCTGGCGGTTATGCTGCTGGCAGTGTGCACAGCGGCGCGGGCCGATGATGTGTTGATTAATGCTACAAACTTTCCTGATGCTGTGTTCCGAAGTTACGTGAGCAGTACATTCGACACGGACAGCAACGGTTCGCTGAGCGAGGGAGAGATTGCAGCAGCTACGACAATCGATGTCAGCAAGAAGGGAATCTCCCGCTTGAAGGGTATCGAGTACTTCACAGCGTTGACGGAGCTGAACTGTTCTGACAACCAGCTGTCAGCCTTAGACATCAGCAGCAATACGGCTTTGACGACGCTCAGCTGTGAGGGCAATAAGATGATGGCTGTGGACTTGAGCAGTAACACCGCTCTAACGAAGCTCACCTGCAACTTTCTGATAGAGAGTACTGACACTGCGTACGTTTTCGACTTTAAGGAGTTCAGGACGGCCTATGGTGTTACCGGCTGGAATCACAGAAATTCATTAGATTCTATACTATACTGTAAGGATGTTTCTTCCAGAACAGGAGTAAGCATAAATAACCTCAACAATGATTACATCATGAGCTTCCCTGCTTACAGTACAAGTGAAATTGACCACATCCAGTTCTACTGCGAAAACGGCGCAGAAGTGAATGTGTACCCCGTCGTTAATTCGTCATTTGCTCCTATGATTACGACTACGGACGTAGCTGATGGCACAAACGGCCAGTCTTACTCCGCAACTCTGACGGCCGCAGGCAAAACACCCATGACGTGGACGATCGCTGACGGTTCGCTGCCGGGCGGACTGACTCTGGACTCCTCAACGGGAACGATATCCGGCACAATCAGCGAAGCAGGAGCTTTCACGTTCACTGCTCAGGCGAAGAACTCCTACGGTGTCTCCAGAAAGGTGCTCACTCTGCTTGTTCCGTTCTCCTCGACGCGCGAACCCAGCATCGTTGTGGAAGCTCTGCCCGATGCTTTCGTCGGCTCTCCCTACGGTGTCCAGCTTCGGTCAACTGGTACATCTCCTGTTCTGTGGGATTTGCCTACAGGTAGCACGCTTCCTGACGGCCTTACACTGTCCACGACAGGCTACCTTTCCGGCACGCCCACAACAACAGGGAATCCAAGTTTCACTGTCCAGGCCAAGAATGACGAAGCTACCACGACAGCGACATTCACTCTGAAAATATCAGCCTCACCTACAGCCGCAAGGCCGTCAATCACGACGGAAATTATAGACCCGGCGACAAAGGACGCTCCTTACACCTGCCAGCTGATGGCTTACGGGACTCCTCCGTTCGAGTGGACGGTCAAAGGCAAAATGCCCGTAGGGCTGAGCATCTCAAGCACCGGCCTCATTACCGGCAGTTCCGGCAAAACCGGCATAAAGAAGCTCACGCTCACGGTGTCGAACGATTACGGGCAGGAGACAAAGAAACTTTCCATCACTACCCACATTCTGCCTTCGATTACGACAGAGTCCCTGAAGGATGCCGTCGTCAACAAGAAGTACAGTGCCTCGATAAAGAAAAAGAGCACAAAACCATCCACATGGACGCTTGAAGGCACGCTTCCGCAGGGAATAACGCTCTTCGACGCAGACAATGCGAAGATAACCGGCATTCCTCCCACAAACGACAAAGGCATGGTGCGTTTAACCCTGAGCAACCCCGTAGGCGAAGTGTCCCGCGTCTACACCCTCAAAGTGAACGCAGTTCCGCCGAAGATTTCGCCGACTAAGCTCCCTAAAGGGACTTACGAGAAAACGTACAAAGCAGTCATCAAGACCGGCTCAGGCACAAAGCCCATAAACCTCGTGCTCTCAGGCGACCTTCCTGCCGGTATGTCGTTCGACGCGTCAAATAGCCTCATCGGCGGCACTCCCTACGAAGTCTGCACTGAACTTCCGCTGACCTTGTTTGCCTCGAACCTGTGGGGAGTGGTGAGCAGGGATTACGCGCTTACGGTAAAGGCGGTCAACCCGAAGATCACGACGAAGAAGCTCGCTGAGGCGGTTATGGGCACGGCGTACAGCACAGACATTGAGGCTACGGGCACGCCTCCGATAACGTGGACGGCTGACGGACTGCCTGCGGGCTTGACCTTGAGCGAGGCCGGAAGGATAGACGGTACTCCTACGGAATACGGGAAATTCAGCGTAAAGGTTTCGGCCAAGAACGATGGCAAAGCTGCTAACAAGACCTTCAAGCTGACAGTTCTTGCCGCCCCGTCGTTCGGGGATGAGACGCTTGCTGGAGGTTCGCAAGGGAAGTCGTACAACGCCACGATTACGGCGAATGGTTCTGCGCCGATAACCTATGCTGTGTCGGGCGGGGCTCTGCCGAGCGGACTGAGCTTAAACAACAAGGGCAAGCTGAAGGGCAAACCCAGCGAGGGCGGAAACTTCACGTTCAAGGTGAAAGCTACGAACTCTGTCGACAGTGCTGAGAAAGAATTTACGCTGGAGATTACGCCTTCTGCCTCGAACAGCGGAAGCCTTCCCGGAAATGCCGGAACATACTACGGCGAAGAGAAGCACGAAGAATCTGCACCGGCAGACAGCGTGAAGAAGCACACGGGGTCTGCTCCTTACGCCGATGAAGTTCCTGCGCTTGGAGGAGTAGAGACGGGCGGCTACGTTGTTGTTGCGGAGCTCGGAACTGTGAGCGTCGACGTGTCGGGAATGTATGACTTCAGCGCGGAGCTGAGTGCTGACGTTGAAGGAGAGCTGCTGTGGCTCGCAAGAAGCTCTGAGCCGTCGGAGGATGACAACATTGCGGAGTTCTTCGACGAAGACGGACGCGATACGGACATTGTACCTGAAAGCCGCAAGGTAAATGTTTCCGTGTGGCTCAGAGGAGGAGTAACCTACAAACCAGCTATAGCGGTCAAACGCTAGAATGTTCACACAAAGCCTCCGGCCAAGTGCTGGAGGTTATTTTTTGTGCCCATCTCTTCGCGGTACTTTCCCGGCGTAATGTGAAGCACCTTCCTGAATAACCGTATGAACGTCTCCGTGTTCTCGTAACCCAGCGCAAGCGAAATCTCGTTGATGGTCATGCCGGTATTCAGCAGCATGTTTTCAGCCCGCCTCACACGCAGAAGCCGCTTCCAGTCGTTGAAGCTCATTCCCGTAGTCCTCTGTATAAGCCTCGAACACCGCGACTCCGAGAACCCGAAGTGCCGTGCTACGTCCGAAAGATTCAGAGTGCCGTTGTGCTCCTGAATGTACCCCAATACCGCAAAGCCTTCATCGTTCTGAATATTCCCCTCAGAGTATGAGCACGTCATAGAGTCCTGAAAGCTCCTCATGATTTCCGCAGTCATTGTGATAAGCATCCCAATCTGAATTTGGTCTGAATACTCGTCGTTAGTCAGGTGCTCGCCGTAAATCCTGCTCATGAAATCCCTGTAGCTGTTCCCTGTGTGGTACGCGAGATACTCTATTCTGTGCGAGTCATACAGCCCCTCCCTGAAGAACTGGCTCTGAATGTCTTTGCCCTTCGCCAGCGGTAAAAACATCTGGTGAAATGTCCCCTTGCGTATGAGGATGTTCAAGATTATCGACGTGTCATCAAAGACTTCCATTGTGTGATAGATTCCCGGAGCTACGAAGATGAAATCACCCGCAGTGAACTTCACGCGCTCCGTGCCTATGTTCTGCGTGCAGTGCCCGGAATACACGTAGGCTATCTCGAAGAACATATGTCTGTGCGTGAATGCAGGTGTGTATCTGTTGTGGGGAGAAATGAAGACATTGCGGGGGTCATCGGGCGAAAAATATTCGTCGTCGTTCATCTGGTAGGAGATATTCTCAGGCAGAAGCTCAGGTATGATTAACTTTCTGCGCCGCGCATCCTCAACGTCAACTGTACGCAGAAACTTCCTCAGTGTTTCGGGCTTCCTCGCTGCCTCGAAATAGGAACGGTAAAACACTTCATCATCATTCAGGCTGAGCAGCAGACCGTCAATCACGTCAATCACCCTCCCGCAAGAAAAGTCAACTCATTCACCAGCTGTGCCAAATTACGCGGCGGATATTTCCGGCTATCATACCAGCATTCCCAAAAAATTCACAAGGAGGCTCGCAATTATGAGCAAAAGTTTTCTGTACCGTCAGAGATTCGGTTACGGCATGGGCGATTTCGCCTGTAATCTCATCTGGCAAGTTATCTCCCTCTATCTCCTCTACTTCTACACCGACGTGATGAAGCTCAACGCCGCATCCATCGCTACAATGTTTGTTGTGTGCAGGATAATCGACGGCATAACTGACGTGCTGGTCGGCTACGCAATCGACAAGACGCATTCACGCTGGGGGAAGAGCCGTCCGTGGTTCTTGTTCGGAGCAATACCGTTCGCGCTCTCGGCGTTTCTTGCGTTCACAGTGCCGGACATCTCTCCTGAGGGCAAGCTGGCCTACGCATACGCCACCTATATCTTCCTGTCTTTCATGTATACGGTCGTCAACATCCCGTTAGCCTCAATCCTTCCCGCAATGACCGACGACATGAACGAGCGCACAGTCCTCGCGACGTGGAGAAAGTTCCTCGCCTTCTTGGGTGCGACGATAGTATCTGCTACAGCGTTAAGCATGGTGCACTACATCGGCAAAGGCGACGAAGTCTTAGGCTTCAGGGTTGTTATGGGAGTGTTCGGAGTCATCGGCACGCTGTGCTTCTTCCTGACGTTCGCGCTTGTCCGTGAGAATAACCTTCAGGAGGGCGGAAAGAGTGTATCCCTCAAAGAAGCTGTTGGTTCTCTCGCGGTCAATACTCCCTGGAAGCTCTTTGCGTTGAACATCATGTTCATGTGGACGGGGTTCTTCATCCAGTCTGCGGCACTCATCTACTACTACAAATACTATGTCGGGAGCACGTACCTTACTTCTCTCGTCGCAACAATAATGACGATGGTTCCGATGGTCGCTAACCTCACCGTTCCGTTCCTCGCGAAGAGGCTCGGCAAACGCAACCTGTATTCTGTCTCTGCGGCAATGCAGCTCATCGGCCTCGTGATAATATGGTTAGGGGACAAGAGCACCAGCATCATCATCGTTGGAGCATTCATCTCGGCGGCAGGTTACGGCGTAAAGGAGAGTATCTACTTCTCGATGCAGGCTGACCCGGTAGACTACGGCGAGTGGAAGACCGGCGTACAGGCAGCGGGACTCCTCTCCTCCGTCAACGGCTTCTTAGGGAAAGTTGCTCAGGCACTGGCCGGCGGTCTTGGCGGAATGCTCCTCGCTTGGGGAATGTACAACGCAGAGGCTGAAACGCAGACGGCAGAGGCATTAACCGCGATAAAGGCTATGTACCTGTATATCCCGATGGTTCTGCTTGTGTGCTCGATAATCACAATGTCATTCTACAAGCTGGATGAACAGTTCCCGCAGATTCAGGCAGACTTGGCCAAGAGAAGGGGAAAGTAGCATATGGCCTTTACGTTTCAGGTCAACACCGACAAATTCATACACGACGAGAAGCTCTTAGCGAAGGCCGAGAGCTTCCGCCCGACAATCCATCACGCTACGCTTAAGCCCGTCCGTCTTCTCGATGAAGGGCGTGAACTCTCCAAGTTGGGAGAGTACGGCTTAAAGCGCGACGACAGAATCATTATCGACTTCGGCCGTCATATCGTGGGAAAGTTCAGCGTGAACATCAGCAAGACTGGCTCGCCGCAGGATGCTCCGCTGTTCATCAGGGTGAAGTTCGCGGAGATGCCCGCAGAACTTGAGGCGGAAAGTTCTGACTATGAGGGCTGGCTGTCGAGGAGCTGGATTCAGGAAGAGTTTGTGCACCTTGACGAACTCCCGGCCAAGCTCGAGCTTCCTAGAAGGTACAGCTTCAGGTACGTAGAGATTAAGGTCATCGACACGTCCCCGAAGTGGCAGGCGGTCTTCACGAATCCTGAAGCAGTCAGTGAGTCATCAGCGGACTACTCGCGCTTGAAGAAGCCGGAGATTCATGACGAGCTGCTATCACGAATCTATGATGCGGGAGTTACTACGCTTGCTGAATGTATGCAGGACGTTTTTGAGGACGGGCCGAAGCGCGACAGGAGATTATGGCTCGGGGACTTGCGGCTTCAGGCACTGGCGAACTATGCGACGTTCGACAATACTGACCTTGTGAAACGCTGCCTGTACCTTTTCGCGGGAATGACGACAGAGGAGGGCAAAATCTCCGCAAACGTTTTCACGCGGCCGGAGAATATCCCTGATGATACATTCCTCTACGAGTACTCGTTATTCTTCATCTCGACGCTCTATGACCTCGACAACGCGCATCCCGACGCAGAGCTCGTGAAAGAGCTGTACCCGACGTGCAAGAGGCAGATGGACTTGACGCTGAAGATGATTGACGCTGACGGAAAGCTCATAACGGATGAGAATTACCCTGTGTTTGTGGACTGGTCTAACGATTTTGCGAAGGACACGGCGGGACAGGCAGAGACTATCTATGTGCTGAGGCAGTTCATCGCTCTGGCGGAGCTTGCCGGAGAGTCGGACATAGAACATTATCGCGAGGTCTTGGCCAGAATGGCAGGGTATTCACGCACGAAGCTCTACGACACATCACGCAAGCTGTTTGTGGCGGGAGATGGGGAGTACAACATAGCTTCTCAGGTGTGGATGGTGCTCGCCCACGTAATGACAGACACGGAGAACCGCGAAATCCTGCGTACGATGATTGAGGAGCTCTTCCCTGTGAGGGGGATTGCAACGCCGTACATGTACCACTGCATAGCTGAGGCACTCTTTGAGGGTGGGCTTGAGGACGAAGCAGTGAAGCTCATGAAGGATTACTGGGGGAAGATGCTCGAACTCGGAGCAAATACTTTCTGGGAGGCATTCGACCCCGACAAGCCGGACTATTCTCCGTACGGAAGCCCCATCGTCAACAGCTACTGCCACGCGTGGAGCTGTACGCCCGTCTATCTCATCAGCAAATATTTGAGGTAAAAGAAATCCCCTCCCGCAAAAGGAAGGGGAATTTTTTTGTCCTCTTGCTACTTCAGGACACCCAGTGCCGCATGTGCCGCCGCAATTCGTGCAACAGGTACGCGGAACGGCGAGCAGCTCACGTAGCTGAGCCCTACCTGATGGCAGAAAGCAATGCTCGACGGGTTGCCGCCGTGCTCTCCGCAGATGCCGATTGACATTGTCGGGTTCACACTGCGTCCCTTCTCGACTGCGAGCTTCACAAGCTGTCCGGGTCCCTCACGGTCAAGTTCCGCAAACGGGTTCTCCTTGAAGACTCCCTTGTCCACGTACTGGAACAGGAACTTGTTCTCCGCATCGTCGCGCGAGTAGCCCAGCGTCGTCTGCGTGAGGTCGTTTGTCCCGCAGGAGAAGAACTGTGCGTACTCCGCAAGCTGGTCAGCAACAAGTGCCGCTCTCGGAAGTTCGATCATCGTTCCCACAAGGTAGCTGAACTCCACACCGCTGGCCTTCTTGACCTCTGCGGCTATCCTGTCCGCCATCTCGCGGAAGAACTTCATCTCCGCCTTCGTGCCCACGATAGGAATCATAACCTCAGGCTTCACGGTTACGCCCTGCTTCGTCAGGTCAACGACTGCCTCAAAGATTGCGTTCATCTGCATCTCGTAGATCTCGGGGTAAATCATTCCGAGACGGCAGCCCCTGAACCCAAGCATCGGGTTATTCTCGTGGAGCTGGTGAATCTTCTCGAGCACGTTGTTGAGCTTCTTGGCCTCGTCGGGCGTTGCGGTCTTGAGTGCTTCGAGAACGTTGGGTTCTTTCGGCAGGAACTCATGAAGCGGCGGGTCAAGGAGACGGATGATTACGGGAAGCCCGTCCATTGCCTTGAAGATTCCCACAAAGTCGCTCTTCTGCATGACCTTCAGCTTCGCCAGAGCATCAGCACGTGCGGCCTTGCCTGCTTCTCCGGCTTCACCCAGCGCAACAATCAGGCTCTGCATTACGGGCAGCCTGTCGACTCCCATGAACATATGTTCAGTCCTGCAGAGGCCTACGCCCTTTGCGCCGAAATCGCGGGCTCTCTGTGCGTCTTCGGGGGTGTCTGCGTTCGTCCAGACCTGAAGGCGTGCGTTCTCGTCTGCCCACGCAAGAATCTTCTTGAAGTCCTCAGAGAACGTCGCATCAACCATCTTTGCTTCACCGGCCAAGAAGTTGCCCGTTGTTCCGTCAACAGTTACCCAGTCGCCTTTCTTGAAAACGCGGCTTCCGACGGTGATTGTCTCCTTGTCGAGGTCAATCACTGCCTCTTCACAGCCGCACACTGCGGGTCTGCCCATTCCGCGCGCAACAACAGCCGCGTGTGAGGTCATTCCGCCC
Organism: Synergistaceae bacterium; assembly: GCA_017450125.1. Taxonomy (NCBI): domain Bacteria; kingdom Thermotogati; phylum Synergistota; class Synergistia; order Synergistales; family Synergistaceae; species Synergistaceae bacterium. The sequence goes on from JAFSWZ010000028.1 coordinate 84,668, forward strand.
CTCGATGTTACGACACCCTGCGACGCAAACAGTCCGTGAATGTCGTCGGGGCTGGTCTCGGGCCTGGCTAAAATTGTCGGCTTGCCCTGACGTGCCCACTCTTCGGCCTCGTCCGCACTGAACACGAGCATTCCTGCACCTGCGCCGGGCGATGCGGGAAGTCCCTTAGTGATGATGTCCAGCTTCGCGTCCTTGTCGATCTGGCGGTGAAGCAGCATCTCGACCTGCTCGGGGGTTACGCGGGTTACGGCAGTCTTCGTGTCGATGAGGCCTTCATTCACCATGTCGACGGCGACTTTGACGGCCGCAGCGGCTGTGCGCTTTCCGGCTCTGGTCTGCAGGATGAACAGCTTTCCGTGCTCAATCGTGAACTCTACGTCCTGCATGTCGTGATACCTCTGCTCAAGGCTGGTCGTAATCTCGCAGAGCTGCTTGTAGATTGCGGGCATCTTTTGCTCAAGCTCAGCGATGGGCATAGGCGTTCTGATTCCCGCGACGACATCTTCGCCCTGTGCGTTGATGAGGAACTCGCCGTAGAGCTTCTTCTCGCCGGTTGATGGGTTGCGCGTGAAGCACACGCCTGTCCCGCAGTCGTCGCCCAAGTTGCCGAATGCCATCGTGATGACGTTTACGGCCGTCCCGAGCGAGTCGTCAATCTTGTTGATCTTCCTGTAGGTTACTGCGCGCGGAATGTTCCAGCTCTTGAAGACTGCCTCGATTGCGCGGCGGAGCTGAACCCAAGGATCTGACGGGAAGTCGTTTCCTGTGGCGTTCTTGTAGATTGCCTTGTACTCGACGATGAGCTTCTCGAGGTTCTCTGCCGTAATCTTGTAGTCCTGCTTTGCGTCAGTGATGCCCTGCGACTCTCTTGCGCGCTTCAATGCTGCCTCGAACAGGTCAAAGTTCACTTCATCGACGACGCTCGAGAACATCTGGATGAACCTTCTGTAGCTGTCGAATGCGAATCTCTTGCTCCCTGAACTCTCAGCAAGTCCCTTCACTGTCTCGTCGTTGAGGCCGAGATTAAGGATGGTCTCCATCATTCCGGGCATCGAGATCGGCGCGCCGGAACGTACCGACACAAGAAGGGGATTCTTGGGGTCGTTGAAGCCCTTGCCAGTCTCCTTCTCGAGCTGTGCTACTGAGGCTTTAACGTCGTCCCAGACTTCGTCCATGATGCCGGGGTTCTGCATGTACTTGCGGCAGACTTCGGTCGTGAGGATAAAGCCGGGAGGTACGGGAAGGCCGGACTGTGCCATAGTGCAGAGGTTCGCGCCTTTGCCTCCGAGAAGCAGGCGGTTAGAACCGTCGCCGTCCTTGAGGCTGTAAACAAAACGTTCTGTGGGCATGGTTACCACTCTCCCTGAGTTAAGATTTGTGTGTTGGAATAGCGTATGAATTATAGATAATTGCGGGGAAAAATACATTGCGTTGTTTTCGCTAGTTTGCGCGCACAGCCCCTGAGGAAATGACTGGGGCAGGCCGTACGCGTTCACCTCCAGCGGCACGAGCCCCAGCGTCTCATACCACACTGACGGGAAACAGCGGGGAGGCCGTACGCGTTCACCTCCAGCGGCACTAACGGTGAGACCTCATACCACACTGAATCAAACGCTGGACCTCATACAACACTGACGGGAAAACCTTTTAAAATGTATTAAAAAAGGCTATAAAAGGGGTGTCGAGTAAACTTTTAGCAGGTTGTCCGCATAATTTATCGTTGAGCTCTCATCGAAATTTTTAAAGGTATCTAATGATAGCTGCCGGATATCTGCTGCGCTTACCTGTTTTATCAGAGCCTCGAGCTCATCCGTCGTGTGGTACGTGAATGCGGCGTTGTCCGATGCCGCGCAGCAGTCCGACGCTATCACGGGGAGGCCGTACGCGTTCACCTCCAGCGGCACGAGCCCCAGCGTCTCATACCACACTGACGGGAAAACCAGACACCGCGCACGCTTCAGCCACTCCCGGATGTGTGCCTTATCCAGCCAGCCCGTGAAAGTTATCTCCGGGTACTGTGCCTTGAGCTCGTCGTACAGCGGGCCGTCGCCTATCATGACCGCCTGAACGCCGGTGTTGTGTACCGCGCGGCAGAAGTTCTCTACTCCCTTCTCATGGTCAAGCCTGCCTATGTAGAGGAAGATTGAGTTGTTCTCGGCCTCGATCCTGAACCTGTCGTAGTAGTATATCGGGTTTCTGACGAAGAACTGGTTTTTCGGGGCGGGCATCCTCCTTAGCAGCTGATGCTTCGAGAACTCCGAGATGAAGATGTAGCCCATATTGATGCGCTTCACTATCCAGTTCTGCACGTACTGCCTGAAGAAGCGGTACACCTTGTGGACATAGTTCTGCCGTTTGTCGCAGTTGCAGAGAAAGCACTTCAGGGACATGGGAGTCCTCTCGCAGATCTGGCGTGCATGGTTGTCGTAGAAGTTCCAGTCAGGGCACGACAGCAGGTAGTCATGAATCGTGATGAATATGCGGAAGCCCATGTCGTTCGCTGCCTTGAACACTGACGGCGATAACAGCCTTGCCCAGCAGTGCACATGTACGACTGTTTCTTCTTTGTCGAGCGTCGCAAGCAGTTCACGGAGAATACGTGCTGCCTTGAAGTTGTATATGCCGTTCACGAAAGCTCTGAGCCTGTTCTTGTCGTGGAAGATGTGAGACTGCCCGGTTGAGACGACCTTGATGTTCGGGGATGATAAGAGTCTCGGATCAGGATTTCCGGCTCCCGAAAAGTAGTAGACATTGAGGCCGTGCTGAGCCAGAAGACATGCGGTATCAATGGCTACAGCAACACCGCCGCCGTCTATTTCGGGAAATTCCGAGAGGATGACAACATTCTTAATCATTTGAGCTCCTTCTTAGCTGTTCAGGAAATTTGCCCGCTATTATATCAGAGCGTGAACTTGCGCAAAAAAATTTTTCGTGATATTATTCACCGCCGTAATGGCCTCATCGACTAGTGGTCTAGGTCGTAGCCCTCTCAAGGCTAAAACACGAGTTCGAACCTCGTTGAGGCTACCATAAGTTGAGGATAACAAGCCTTCGTAAAGTGATTACGGAGGCTTTTATTATGCCCGTCATGATTTATAATTAGGTGCTAAAGCGGTTCATAAGGATGGACAGACAAAGAATGAGCGAGAAGACAGCAGAAGAGAAGTTACGTGAAGAACTTGAAGGCAAGTTATCCGCCGATCCCGTGAAGGAAGAGCCCGCACCCGCAAAGAAGCCGGTACGGTCAAGGGCACGGCGTTCCGGGACAGGAATCAGGAAGCCGGAGAGGCCTGAGAGTGTCGGTGAGCGTGTGGATTCGTTCATGGAGGATTTCGAGAGGAAGATAGCTGAGAGTCTTGGTGAACGTGCTGCTTCTCCGGCCAAGCCGCAAGAGGGCGGGGAGGAATCTTCTGCTGTGTCCAAGCCGTCGAGGAGGAGAGGGGCGCTGCGGCGCAGGGTGAAGCCTGAGGCTGTTCCTGTACCTGTAGCTGATGAGCCTGAACCTGAACCTGAAGTTGTACCTGTCGTGGATGAATCACAGCCTGAAGCAGAGCCTGAGCCTATCGTTGAAGAACCTGAGCCTCAGCTTGAGCTTGAAGCTGCTCCTGTTCTTGAAGAACCTCAGCCAGACCCCGAGCCCGTCGTTGAAGAAGTGCAACCAGAACCCGAGCCTGAGCCTGTCGTTGATGAACCTGAGCCTCAGCCACAGCCTGAGCCTGTCGTTGAAGAATCGCAACCCGAGCCAGAAGTTAAACCTGTCGTTGAAGAATCACAGCCAGAGCCAGAACCTGAGCTTGTCGTTGATGAACCTCAGCCTCAGCCTCAGCCTGTCGTCGATGAATCAATATCACAACCAAAGCCCGAACCTGAGCCTGTTGTTGAAGAAGTGCAACCAGAGCCAGAAATTATACCTGTCGTTGAAGAACCAGAATCAACGCCCGAGCCTGAACCAGAGCCAGAAGCCGTGCCTATCGTTGAGGAAGCACAGCCTGAGCAACAGCCCGAAGCCGCACCTGTGCCCGTTGTTGAAGAACCTACACCAACACCACAGCCAGAGCCGGAAGAAGAATCACTGCCTGTTGACATCGTTGACGAGACAGATGCAGAAATTGACGAGGAGTTCCCGGACATCCCCGTGCTCGACGCTCAGGAAATCTCTGAACAATCAACCGAACACGACGACCTGCCGGACATCCCCGTCATCGCCGCTGACGCTGACACACCAGACGACGACATTGCCGACATCGCGGAGATTGACGACGACATCGGCGAGTTCACCGAAGAGCCCGAAGACACTCAGCCACCGCAGGAAGACTTCCCGCCCTTCGCTGATGTTGTGCTGAACGTAGATACTGAGATTCCACAGGCCGCGCCTCCACAGCCGGAAATCAGCCTTGAGGAAGAAGCCGCGCCCGTAACCGTTACAATGCCGGAGTCCACAAAGACAGCAGAGGACAAGCTCATGGCTGACATCGCCGAAGCCATGACAGGAAGCCCCCTAACTCTCGAGACACCGGCAGAGGCCGAACCTTACAGGCTGCCCGAAAATTTCTTGGCCTCGCAGAGTGCATCCCCAAACTCTGCAGAAGAAAAGCTCATTGCCAACATTACGCAGGCCATGACAGAATCTCCCATAGAGATAGCGCAGGAACAGGCAAGCCAGAGCCTAGAAGCTGACCTCAACCCTTTTGAGGAAATGCCTGTGCCGGATATTACCCCGACGATAGATTTCGATGATGAGATTGTTGATGAACAGCAGGAGGAAGATGATTCCGACGAGCCCTTTCTCCCTGATTTTCCCCAAGAGGCAGAAAACGTAGACGCACCGCAAAAAGACGAAGCACCTTCAGAAACCGTCGGTGATGACATCAGCATGGATGATCTGCCCGATATGTTCAGCATTACCGAAGAGAATGACGCAGAGGAAGAAACTCCAGAAAGCATTACTCTCGATGAGGAGAAGCCCGACCTCCCTGAAGAGCCGGAGATTCCCCCAACCCCCGAACCAGAGCCTGAGCCCGTCGCGGAAGAACTGCCAGAGCCCGAGCCCGAACCAGCCCCAGCACCAGAGCCTGAGCCCGTAACCGCAGAAGAGAGACTCGCGCAGGAACTCGCCGACTTCAGGAGCTCGCCAGAACCAGAACCAGAAGAGCCGGAACAGACACTGCTCGGCGGCGAGGAAGCTGCTTCGGAGGAAGATGACGCTGACTTCGACTTCATGTCCTCGTGGGGGGACGCAGGATCAGCGTTGAACTTCGGCGACGATGAACCTGCCCCTGAGCCCGAGCCCGAACCACAGCCCGCAACAGCACCTGAGACCTCGTTTATTCCACCAGCAACTGAACCGGTAACGCCGACAGTCCGCATCACTGCCCCAACGCCTCAGGAGGAGGAACAGCCCTCAAGGTTGTGGGACATCGTCTCTCAGGTTCTGCTCGGCCTGCTTCTCGTCTTAGGAGTGCTCTCACTGCTCAAGCTCCACCAGATAACGGACGCAATCACAGCCGCACGGCTCTACAGCGGAGCACCATCATCACCTCTCTCACAGCCTTATGACTACTCCGTCGACCTTATACACGACGCTGACATAGCCGCAAGCATGAGGCTCAGAGGGATCGAGGGCTGGAAGGTTGTCGGCTCACGCAGGCTTCAGGACCAGGCAACCGGGCAGTACGGCTACGAATTTATCTTTATGCGCGCAAGGCCTGATAATTAACCTTGAAGGAGGTATCACATGCCTGACCTTATAGACGACGAAACTTTTGACGGCGAAGACTTAGGTGTTGACGAACCCATCAGCGATGCCGAACAACAAGAGAGGGAGAAGACTATGACTATTCGCGACAAACTCAGCAGACGAAAGCAAGACGCATCCGGCGCAACAGACCCCGCACCGGCCAAGAAGAAATCTTCCGGCAAAAGCAGAGGAGGACTGATTACGCCTCTGCTGATATTCTTCCTGCTTGTCGTGGGAGTGCTGCTGCTCATACAGTTTCAGAGGCTCTCGGACAGCATTAACGCGGCTGTCTTGGGCGGAGGAACGTTTGACGTAACGCCGCTAGCTGAGGCAAACATGTCGTACGAGTACGCGATAGACTTCATCCTTGACCAGAACCTCAAGGAACGAATGGCGGAAAGAGGCGGGGAAGGCTGGCAGGTTGTCGGCTCAATGCGCAACAGGCACGCAATAACCGGCGAACCTGGCTACGAGTTCATCTTTATGCGCAGGACGAGGTGAGGACATGGCTATTTTCGCAAAACTCAGGGAACGCCTCAAAGGTGTACGCGAGAAATGGAGCGGAGGCATCGCAAGGCTCTTCTCCTCCGGGAAGATTGACCCGCAGTTCTGGGATGACCTCGAGGAACAGTTAATCATGGGAGATGCCGGGCTTGACTTTACGGAAGAGACGATAGACTTCCTCAAGTCTGAGGCCAAGAAGAAGACTCCTGCAGAACTACGCGAACTCTTCACCCGCAGAGTCGTTGACGAACTCCGCGCCGTTGACGGAATGGGACAGCCCTTCGCCGTCAAGGCCAAGCCACTCGTTCTCCTGATGATTGGCGTGAACGGAAGCGGCAAGACCACAAGTGCCGGAAAGCTCGCGATGATGTTCAAGCATCAGAAGAAGACCGTAATCTTGGCCGCCGCAGACACCTTCAGAGCCGCCGCCGTCGAACAGCTCAAAGTTTGGGGCGAACGTTCCGGCGTTAGGGTAATCGCTCAGGGACAAGGGAGCGACCCCGCCGCAGTAGCCTTCGACGCGTGGAAGGCCGCAGAGAGCTCGGGAGCTGATGTCCTCATCGTCGACACAGCAGGCCGGCTTCACGACAAACATAACCTCATGGAGGAACTCAGGAAGATTCACAGGGTGCTTCTTCGCGAGGCAGGCGAGGACAGGCTTGAAACAGTGCTGGTGCTTGATGCAGTGCTCGGCCAGAACTCGGCGGCTCAGGCAGAGACCTTCAACAGCATAATTCCCGTGTCGTCGATAATCCTCACCAAGTACGACAACACAGCCAAAGGGGGCGTAGTTATCTCTATTGCCCGGAAGCTGAGAGTGCCCGTGAGGTATATCGGATTGGGTGAAGGTGCTGATGACCTCGACACGTTCAGCCCCGAAGATTTCGCCTCCGCATTGATGACCAGCAGTGAGCACGCCTGAAAAATTCCCGTCCCTGACTCCTGAGTCGACGCTGTTAGTCTTTCTGCGGACTCTCTTCAGTTCTGCAGCAGAATACGCGGTGTACATTCCCAGCGTCGGTGATGTTGTTGTGCTCAACAAGGGGCAATTAGTCTTCCTCGTTGAGCGCGGGTGCGCCGATGCCATGATCAAGACCCTCCCTCAATTAGCCGAACGCGGAATAATTCAGCCCGTCAAACCAGAGTCCATAGAGTACCCTCAAGACCTCCGCGCCCTCTACGTCAGCAACACAGGGTCATTCACCGGCAACCTGGAGACCGCCCTCTACCCCGACGAACCGCAGTTCCCCGAATGGTGGAACGCTCCCGTACCGTTTGCGCTGTCCTCACGCGGAGTGCTCAGGCTCAACGATACCGCAATAAGCATGTTCGGTTACGGCCTAGAGAAGCTCAACGCTCAGGAACTCCCCGACAGGGATGAATTTATCGTGAGGCTCGACGGTCTCAACGGCACGAGGTTTATCGCGTTCAGGAAGTTACGGCCGGGAATTTTCACTGTGGACGACTGCACGGAAGATCTCACTGACGCTCAGGACATGACTTGGTGGGCAGCGGTGGGTCAGGCTTGGGTGAGGGAGATTGAGGCTCAGGGCGGGAAGTGGCAGAGACTCAGCAATCCTCCCGAAGGCAGGGGCAAGGCTTTTCGTGCGTGCGAGTGGCAGGGGCAGCTTCAGGGGTATCTGAGCGTCGAAATGCCGAGAAAACAGAAAGCTCCTCAGCCAGAACCCGAACCGGCAGAAGCTCCCGAACCTCCAGAGCCTCAGCAGGAAACGGAGACACCAGAGCCTCAGCAGGAGATTATCCGCAGGCCCGACGACGTAATCACGAATATCGGCCCTCAGGCAATGGCACTGTTAGCCGCCGGACAGTCGAGAGGCCACGAAGGAGACTACTTTTAGTTATGACACCAAGAGTCAAACGTATTGCAGGAATCTTATTCCCAAATGAAGAGCTATTGCGCTGGAGCGTCGAGAGGCTCACGGAAATTTGGGGTGTTCCCGAAATCCTGAGCAAGCCCGTACCGTTCGACAAGACAGACTACTATCACGAGATAGCTCCGAACTTGTCGAGGGCGTTCGTGTGTTTTCCCGGCCTAGTGAATCCTGAAGGACTCGCCGACTGGAAGCACCAAGCCATAGATATTGAGGCCATGAGCCGTAAGCCCGTAAGAGCGGTGAACATTGACCCGGGATATATTGACGGTGCAAGGCTCATTCTTGCGTCAACGAAGGATCACGCCCACAGAATCTACCTGCGGGACGGAATTTTTGCGGAGGTAACGATGAGGTACAGGTTCAAGAGGTGGCAGAGTTTCGACTACACATTTCCTGATTTCGCCAGCGGAGTCTATGATGAATTTCTCTCTGGTGTCCGCAAATTATGGCTCTCGGAGGTGAAGAATAATGCGTAAAATTTTTGGTGTTCTCGTTTTGCTGTTGGTGATGGTGAGTCCATCCGTGAGTCTTGGCCTCGAACTGCCGGACTCCGTCGGGGAATGGCGGAGCGTGAATGAACACGTCGTGCCGTTGGTGCTGAGTGCCGACAGCGAGGATTTGGGGCGTATCGTCTACAGGGATTACATCAGGGAGTCCCCGCGCGGGAGTCTTCAGGTCATCCTGACTGAGGGAGCAGGGACGGGAAGCCTCTACGTTCCCGAAAGAGTGAGGGACTCTAAAGGAATGATGCCGTCGGACTCGCTCTACAGGGTTCTTGACGTTGCGGGGCACGGCGCAATTCTGGAGGCTCAATCATATATGCCCGTTGCTCTGGCCGTGAAAGCCGGTGATAATATCGTCCTCACAATCGAGACGGCTTCACTCAGTGAGGCGGAGGTTGTGAAGTTCGCAGAGGAGATATTATCGCTATGGAGCAGTACAAAATAGGACTCATTCCCGGCCCTGTGAGTGTCCCGGAAAACATCCGCAGGGCTTGGCTCAACGATTACGGCAGTTCCGACCTTGAAGCGGAATTTTTTGACCTTTACCGGCAGAATCAGGTACTCATTCAGGAATTACTTCACACGCAAAACAGCATAGTCATCACGTCAGGGGAAGCAATGTCGATTCTCTGGGCCTCCCTCAAATGCACGCTCAGGCCAGGCGAAAAAGTTCTCGCTGTCTCGTCGGGATTGTTCGGCGAGGGATTTGCTGAGATGGCCAAGACCTTTGGTGCTGAGGCTGAAGTCTGCGCGTTCCCCTATGACGAAGTACCCGACCCCGCGCGGGTCCGTGAACACGCAAGCGTCTTCCGCCCGAAGGTCCTGACCGCCGTACACTGCGAGACACCCAGCGGGACTCTGACTCCGTGCTTGGCCGAACTCGGACGAATCGCTCACGAAGTCGGGGCGTTGTTCGTTGTGGATTTCGTGTCGAGTGCGGGAGGTGCACCGCTTGACGCTGACGGGTGCGGGATAGACATCGGCCTTCTCGGAAGCCAAAAAGTTTTGTCCATGACATCGTCGCTCTCAATCTCCAGCCTTTCCCCGCGCGCTTGGGAGGTCATCGAGGCCGTGAACTATTCGGGCTACGAGTCATACATCGGCTGGCGTGAAGTGCCGGAGACTCACTACATGCCCTACTCTCACGACTGGCACAGCATGAAGGCCCTGAACATTTCCCTGACCTCACTGCTCGCTGAGGGACTCGCGAACGTTCAGGCACGCCACGAGAGAGCCGCAAAGCTATGCAGGGACATGGGCAGGAGCATGGGACTCACGCTCTACCCGAAGTGTGAGGCGTGGTGTTCGCCGACGGTTACGGCGTTCCGGGTCCCGGACGGCTGGACTTGGCCGGAACTCGACGGGGCGTTGCGGGAACGGGGACTCGCTGTCGGAGGGAATTACGGGAGTCTTGCGGGGTGTGTCTTCAGGATCGGGCACATGGGCAGTCAGGCGGATTGTGAGTTAGTTGAACGCGGCATGAATATTATCGCGGAGGTTTTGCACTAACAACTAACAACTAAATTCTCCTTACTGGTAATATAATAAGCTCGTATCTATCAAGACATGCATGAAGGAGAAAGATTTTCTGTGCCAGACCATGAACGCCGGCTGTTCATTGACACCATAAAACGGCTCGGCAACAACTCAATATTTTTACAGCTTCACGATGACGGCCATAGTGAGGCATTATTCGTCTCCCCTGAATATTCCGCAATGATGGAGGACTCCCAAGAGAACGCAGAACGCTTCAGCGAGTCTCAGGACTTCAGCAGAATCATTCACCCTGAGGACAGACAGTTAGTCGGGTACATGCTCAAGAACCACGAAGCCCACGACAAATCAAGCAGCATTCAGATCCGCATGATTACGGCCGCAAATCGGGTCATCTGGTGCGACGCTCATTACTCGTTCTTCTCGCTGGACAGCGGAAACTACGTGTACATTACGTTCCACGATATTACGCTCTTCAAGAACTACGAGGAGAAAATCAGGACAAGCTACGACTCACTCGGCCAGACCTTCTACCATCAGGACGAACACACTCTGGGAATGTTCAGGGTAGACCTCACCCTCGACATCGTAGAGGAGGCCAGAGGCAAGGACTTATTCAGGCGCGACAAGGAACAGGACGTGTACTCCGAGTTCCTCCGGCTCAGGTCAAGGCAGTACATCAACTTCATGGAGCGCAAACAGTTTCTGGAGACCTTCAGCGTGGCCTCCCTTCTGGACGCATACGTCAAGAGCAGGATCGGCGTGAAACAGGTACTCCTCTCACGGCGCGAAAAAGGCACGATATGTTACGTCGAAATCTCCGCAATGATGACCCGCAGTCCCTTCACAGGAAACGTTATAGCCTTCATCTCCGAGCGCGAGTGCAACAACCACAAAGTCTACCAGACCATAGTCGATAAGATTCTGGCCCGGCAGTTCGAGATGATTGCATACATGTCTCTCGGAAGGTACAGCATAACCGTCAAGGACATTCTCCCGGAAGGGAGCATACTCCCGAAAGCCGAGCACAGCACCTTCAACTCCTACATCAACGACGAGATTCTCCCGATACTTCACGGCACGGATGAACAAAAGCATTCAATGGCTCACTCGCTCGCACCCGACGCAATAGCCTTCGGGACACAGAAGGACTCGCTCTACGAGGTCAACATTGCCTGCGACATCGACGGCAAAATTTTTCATAAGCAGTTCAATTTTTACGCCGTCAATCCGGGCTTCTAC
>JAFSWZ010000029.1 GCA_017450125.1 Synergistaceae bacterium
CCGTATCTCAGTCCCAGTGTGGCCGTACACCCTCTCAGGCCGGCTACCCGTCGTTACCTTGGTGGTCCGTTACACCGCCAACTAGTTGATAGGATACGAGCACCTCCACCAGTGCATTACTGCTTTAACCCGTAGGCCTATGGGGTATTAGCGTCCGTTTCCAGACGTTGTCCCCCGCTGATGGACAGCTTCTCATATAATACTCACCCGTCCGCCGCTCCGTAATTCCATTCCTGTCTCCAGTTAAGAACTCCGTCGCACAACTTGCATGTGTTACGCACGCCGCCAGCGTTTATCCTGAGCCAGGATCAAACTCTCAGTTGAAAGTTGTGATTCGTTCTGGCTTATTCTGTCGCTCAACTAAAACTTACATCTCATCTGTATTCTTACTCTGTCAATTTACTCGAGAAAATTGATTAACTCTCGCTGTTGTCTTGCTTCTTGGCCTCGCTCTGTGTCTCAGCTCTTGGCTCTCTCAAGCGCAACAAGGGAAATTATACACCGCTTTTTCTCTGTGTCAACACTGCGCGAAAAAATTGCTGCTCCTGTAGTATTATTGCTGTGCGACACATTTTACGCAAAGGAGAGACATTTATGTTGAGAGTTCTGCATGTTAGCACTATGAGATGCGGCGGAGCTGAAACATTGCTGGTGAATTTGCACCGCAATATTGACCGGGACAAGCTGCAGTTCGACTACTTCTGCTATGATAAGGAAGGGCGATATTATCAGTATTACGAGAATATTGTCAGGGAGCTTGGCGGCAAGGTATGGCACTTCAAGCATCCTCGCGAGCTTGGTATCTACGGTACGTACAGGGTGTTCCGAGATTTTCTTATGGAACATCCTGAACACAGGATAGTGCACGGACACGTGTGGTATTCAGCTATTCAGCTGATGGCGGCAAAGAAGAACGGCAGAATCTGCATAGCCCACAGCCACAGCAGTAGCGATATCAGCATGAGCTGGAGGAAATCCATTCTGAAGATACCGTTCATCTACCCTGCAAGGCACTTGGCAGATTACTTGTTCGCATGCTCGCCTCAGGCAGGAGTGGACAAGTTCGGCAGGAAGGCTAAGGTGAGATTTCTGCGCAACGGCATCGACACTGGACGCTACACTTTCAATCCTGAAACTCGCAGGGCAGTCCGTGAGAGCAGAGGCGTAACCTCAGAAGGCACGCTTGTGCTTGGCCACGTCGGAAGCCTTTCTCCCGTCAAGAACCACAAGTTCCTCGTCGAGGTCTTCAGGGAAATACACAACCGAGTGCCCAACTCCAAGCTGTGGCTCTTGGGCGGCGGAGAGCTAGAGGACGAGATACGTGCTCAGGTTCACGCGCTGGGGCTGGAGGACGCGGTGGACTTCGTGGGAATCACTGATAGGGTCAGCGAGTACCTCATGGGAATGGACGTGTTTGTGTTCCCGTCGTTCCACGAAGGGCTGAGTATCGCATTGCTTGAAGCGCAGGCTTCGGGAGTACCGTGCGTTGTGTCGAGCGGCAATCAGGATGAAGGGATTGTGTCCGACAGAGTCAGGCGGCTTAGGTTAGGCCCCCCCCCCAGTACGTAGAATTATGGAGTGATGCGGTTCTGGAGGCCGCGAAAGTCAGAGACAGCAGGGAACGTTATCCGCAGAAAGTCGCGGAGGCAGGGTTCGACATCAGGAAGGTCGCGCAGGAACTGCAGGCGTTCTATTTGTCGCTCGTCCCGAATGCGTGAATTCTTTGCGTTTGCGCTGAGTGTGTGATATATTCTTCCTCACAGGCTCTCCTGTCCAGCTTCCGTGCTGGCGGGGAACTAAGAAGCCATCACTCTGATATTCATACGCATATAATCGTCAGGGAAGGCTTGCGCACAAAGAGCCTCCCTGATTTTTTGTGTGCACCGCTGCGGCAGATTACGAGAGGAGGAGGAATTATTGCCCGGCAACGAAGACAATGCCCCGCGCATTAATCACGAGATAACGTCATCACAGGTTCTGCTTGTCGATGAAAACGGGGTAAAAGTAGGCATCACCAATACCAGCGAAGCCATACGTATGGCTCATGAACAGTCCTTAGACCTTGTGGAGGTTGCACCGCTCGCTGCTCCGCCAGTCTGCAGGATCATGGACTACGGCAAATACAGGTACCAGCTCCAGAAAAAGGAGAAGGATGCCCGCAAGAAGCAGAAGGTTCAAGAGCTCAAGGAGATCAAGATGCGGCCGAAGATCGATGACCACGACTTCGACTTCAAGACACGCGCCGTCAGAGCTTTCCTTGAGAAGGGACACAGGGTTAAGGTCTCTGTATTCTTCAGAGGCAGGGAAATGTCTTTCCTTGAGAGGGGCGAAGAAGTCCTCAACCGAGTCATCGCAGAGTGCGCGGATGTCGGCAAGGCAGAAGGCCGCCCTGTCATGGAAGGACGCTACATGAGGCTTCTGCTCACCCCGCAGGTCTCGGCGCAGGGAGCTAAGCCCAAAGCACCAGCAGCATCATCAACATCATCAACATCATCAACACAATCGAAGGGAGAATAATTGTTCTCATGTCAAAGCAGAAACTGAAGTCGCACTCGGGAGCGAAGAAGAGATTCTTCAAGACAGCGGGCGGGAAGTTCGCGTACAGGAAGTGCAGCCGGTCGCACATTCTGGTGCACAAGAAGCAGAGCAGGATTCGCCGCCTCAAGGAGACAGGGTACGTTGACGAGGCACTCGCAGGACAGATGAAGCACCTTCTGCCCTACGCCTAGAAAGGAGATAATCACTCATGAGAGTTAAGGGAGCATCGCAGAGCAACAGGAAGCGCAAGAAGTTATTTGCCATCACCAAAGGCTACTGGGGACAGCGCAAGAACGTTTACCGCAGGGCACGCGAGGCATACTTGGCCGCGCTGTCGAGGGCGTACAATGACCGCAAGCGCAAGAAGAGGGACTTCCGCCGTCTGTGGATAACGCGCATCAGTGCTGCAGTCAGGGCAGAAGGCATGAGCTACAGCGTGTTCATGAACGGCCTCAAGAAGGCAGGGATAACCCTCAACCGCAAAGTCCTCTCCGAGATGGCAATACACGACGCAGCAGCTTTCAGCGAACTCGTCGCGAAGGTGAAGGCCGGGAAATAATGCCGGAACAGAATTTATCCGTTGGTGCTGTCCGTGAAGCCTTCTCTCAGGCTTTGGGGGCAGCATTAACTTTATCGGAACTTGATGATATACGCGTAAGGTTCACCGGCAAAAAGGGAGAACTTACGCTGTTACTGCGCTCACTCGGGAAACTTCCGCCGGAACAGAGAAAAGACGCTGGCCGCGAGGTCAATGCTCTGCGTGATGAGATCGAGGCTCAGCTTGAGGCAGCAGGCAGGAAGATCCGCGACGCTGAGAACGAACGCACCGAAGCATCAGAGCGCATTGACGTAACCCTTCCGGCAAAAGGCAGGAGGGCGGGAGCTTTTCACCCCGTAATGCAGACCATGCACGAAATTGTGAACATCATGCAGGGGCTGGGGTATTCCGTCGCGTCAGGGCCTGAGGTCGAGGAAGACTTCTACAACTTCGAGTGCCTCAACATCCCGAAGTGGCATCCGGCCAGAGACATGCAGGACACCTTCTACTTCTCCGACGGAAAATTACTCCGCACGCACACTTCACCTGTACAGATACGCGCAATGCACAAGTGGGGAGCTCCGCTGAGGATCGTCTGTCCGGGCAAAGTCTACCGCAGGGACAATGACACGACTCACTCGCCGATGTTCAACCAGATGGAAGGATTATTGGTGGACAAGAATGTGTCGTTCTCCGTTCTTAAGGGCACGATTACCGAGATGATTAATGCTTTCTTCGGGAGAAGCCTCAAGTCCAGATTCAGGGCAAGCTACTTCCCGTTCACTGAGCCGAGCATGGAGCTGGACATTGAGTGCGTAGAGTGCTCGGGGCATGATGAACACTGCAGGGTCTGTCATGGCACAGGCTGGCTTGAGGTCGCGGGCATGGGCATGGTTCACCCTAACGTCCTCAGAGCCGGGAAGATTGACCCTGACGAGTACAACGGCTTTGCGTTTGGGATAGGGCTCGACAGAATGGCTATGCTCAAGTACGGCATTGCGGATCTGCGCCTGCTGTTTGACGGGAACGTTAGCTACTTCCTGTCCGGGTTTGGAGGTGCTGAAAGTTGCTGATTTCGTGGGAACTCCTTAAGGACTTCGTGGATATCAGGCACACTGTCGATGAAGTTGCGGAGAGGCTGACGTTCTCGGGCTCTGAGGTTGAGGGCATAACGTACTGCGCGGGGAAGATGAAGGGAGTTGTCGCCGCGAGGATTGACGTGCTCGAGCAGCACCCGGCTTCGGCCAAGTACTCGGTCGCGACGCTGGACACCGGCACGGGGCGGAAGGTCTGCGTAACCAGCGCGCACAACATGAAGCAGGGAGACTACGTGCTCTATGCTGGCGACGGCTCGGTTCTGCCTGACGGTACGGTCATGGGGACGAGAGACTTCGCGGGTGTGTTGAGCTACGGCATGATGCTCAGTGCGGAAGAGTTAGGCCTTCATGATGTTGATGACCCGTCAGGACTGCTCATTCTTCCTGACGAAGTTACGCCGGGAACTGACGCGGCGGCCATCTACCACATCGGGGACGTAATCCTTGACGTGTCCATCACCCCCAACAGAGGCGATACCCTAAGCCATCTCGGAATGGCTCGTGAGATTGCAGGGCTCTTCCACGACGCTGTCCTGAAAACGCTGGCATGGATGTTACCGCTTAAGCAGGACAAGGAGTGGAGCGAGAGTTTTGGGAAAATTTCACTGCCTGATGACGGGTGTTTGTGCTACAGGCTGGGATTGGCGACAGGCGCAACGATTGCACCTTCACCGCTCACCGCAAGAATTGACCTCGCTCACTTGGGCATGAGACCCATCACTAATGCCGTCGACGTTACGAATTACGTCATGCTGATGCTTGGCCAGCCTCTGCACGCTTTCGACCTCAACACCTTGCCGGCAAGAGAAATCACGGTGCGTTCTGCGAGGGACGGCGAAACAATGCTGACCCTTGACGGCAAAGACAGAGTGCTTACTTCGCGCGACATGCTGATAACGTCGGGCGGTGAGGCGATAGCTCTCGCGGGAGTAATGGGCGGAGAGCAGACCGGCATTAACCCAGACACGCGCACAATCGTTATCGAGAGTGCAAGTTTCTCTGCACAGAGAGTGAGCCACACCTCACGCAGGCTGGGCATAAACTCTGAGGCGGCGTTCAGGTTCTCGCGGACTGTTGACCCCGAGCTCAGCAAGACGGCTCTTACAGCGGCGTGTGCCTTGATGCGCAAGTGGTGCGGGGCAGAGGTGGATTACCGGCCTCTTTCCGCAGAGAACGGCACGTACACACCTTCAGCCATAACCCTTACCCGCAAGAAGCTGGGCACTTATCTTTCATGGGACGACATGACGGAAGCAGCATCAATCCTTGAAGGATTCGGGATAAAGCAGGTGAGCGAAGGAGAGTTTCTGCCGCCGTCATGGAGGCCTGACATCACGATAGAGGAAGACCTCATCGAGGAGGTAGGGCGTTATCGCGGGTACAACGACGCTCCCGACGAACTGCCCGGAGCACTGCCGCGACGTGCGGACATCGGCGAGAACATGAACCTTGCCGCTCACCTCAGAACGCTAATGATGTCGCGCGGTTTCACGGAGGTAGTAACGTACAGCTTCCTTCCCGAAGACTTTCCGCAGAAGCTGAGGATTGAGGCCGAGCCGCTGACGATAGCTAACCCTATCAGCCGCGACCAGATGGCTATGAGGACGACGCTTCTTCCCGGACTACTGATGGGCTTGAAGGCAAGCATAACGTCAGGGTGGCGTGAACCAGCAAGAATGTTCGAGCAAGGCAGGGTGTTCATCGGCGGAACAGAGCCCGAACACTTGGCCGCACTGCTCTTCAACGGGACAGACACGCGCTCAGCGAATGCCGACCGTGCAGAAGGTTTCTTCGAGCTGAAGGCAGACGTTGAGGCTGTGATTCGTTCGCGGGGCTATGAACCTTCATTCGTTGCGGGAAAGGAAGCGTTCCTGCACTCGGGACAGACGGCGTGCATTATGGTTGAGGGTGAGAAAGTCGGCTGGCTCGGAAGGGTAAAGCCTGCCCTTGAGCAGGAGCTTGACGTGCAGGGAGTGTACGCGTTCGAGCTTGACGCGTCGGTTCTGGCCAAGACCAAGAAGCCTGCTTTTGCGCCGCTGAGCCAGTTCCCTGCGAGTTATCGTGATGTGTCAATGCTGGTCTCGGAAGACAGGAGCAGTGCTGAAGTCCTGCAGGACATTCGGAGCGTTGCGGGCGAACTTCTGGAGAGCGTGAGGTTGTTCGACGTTTACGCTGGAACGGGGATACCTGAGGGCTTCCGCAGCCTGGCGTACACGCTATCGTACCGTGCGGCGGACAGGACGCTGACGGTGGAGGAAGTCGAGGAGGTTCACGGCAAAGTCCGGGAACAGCTCGGCGGAAAAGGTTACGTCATCCGTTAAAGAATTATCACTCTCTGCTACAATTGCGGGGGGTGATATTTTTATGGCATCAAGACTGAAGGAAGCGGAATACCTTGCTGAGACTATCGCGCACAAGACCGCCCAGCTGATGGAGGAGCGCGGAAAGCTGAGGGATGAAGTGCGCAGGCTGTCAGAGCGTAGGCTGTCGCAGGACAAGAACTTCGTGGAGATGTTCCACAGGGGGATAATTTGCGGCGAAAATGCGGTGAACGCGGAACATAGGCTGGCTCGGATGCTGAAGGTGAGGTGATGGCGGTGAAGGGAGCGCGTGAAGTTACGGTGAACATTGGCGGCGGCCTCTACTCGGTGAACACATCATTGAGCGAGGAGGAGCTGTCGCGTGTCAGGGGGTTGATTGATGAGGCGTACGGCGAAGTGAACAAGGGCGTGAGGCAGGAGGATGCGCTGGTGATAACAGTGCTTAGGCTGGCGTACAGTTTGGACGCAGTGAGCGAGAAGCTGAAGGTTTTGGCGGCCGGGCTTAAGTGAAGGAGGGGGGAATGGCTGATATAATCTCTGCTTAATATTTTTCCCGGAGATGATTCGTTATTATGGGCAATTCCTTTATCGCCGATCCCCTCGCTCCCTACTTAGGCAGCTGGACTTCGGACATCAATGTCTATTCTATCCTCTTCCGCATCTTCCTCGCCGTAACTCTTGCCGCACTCATAGGCTGTGAACGTTCAAGCAAGAGGCATTCCGCAGGACTGAGGACGTTTATCCTCATCTCGATGGCTTCTGCTGTCGCCGCAATGGTCGACCTCTCCATCATGAACTACAACAAGGAGAACTTCGCGGCTATCTCTGCGGCTTCCGTAGTGTCCGTCGCAATGATTAGCGGCAACTCTATACTGTTCAGCTCCCGCAGCCAGATCAAGGGGCTCACGACCTCCGCAGGCTTGTGGGCGAGCGGAATCATCGGCCTCGCGACAGGTGCAGGGCTCTACACGATAACGTTCGTGTCGTTCTTTGCTCTGCTGGTGTGCATATCACAGCTCCCGCGAATCGAGCGCATCCTCAAGGACAGGTCCAACCACTTCGAGGTTCACCTTGAGCTCAAGAACAGCTACAACCTTCAGGACTTCATCACAACCATCCGCAAACTTGGCCTGAAGATTGATGACATAGAGTCCAACCCCGCCTACTCGAACTCGGGGCTGAGCGTGTATTCTGTGTCGATAACCATACGCGAGCGGGACTTCGAGAAGTACAAGAAACACAGGGACATCATCGAGGCGTTAAGGTCTCTGGATTATATTCACCATATTGAGGAAATGAGTTAGAATACTACTATCCACAACAAACAAAGGAGATTTATTCATGCAGATAAGCATCACCAAGACAACCCATCCCGGCACTATGCCCCCAGAGGATAAATTAGGCTTCGGCTCTGTTTTTGCAGACCACATGTTCATCATGGACTACACCGACGCGGACAAATGGCACAATCCCCGCATAGTACCTTACGGCCCGCTGTCCCTTATGCCTTCCGGCGACGGAATACAGTACGCCAACACAGTTTTTGAGGGCATGAAGGCCTACCGCTGGGCAGACGGGAGCGTCCATCTCTTCCGGCCGATCGAGAACGCGAAGCGCATCAACGTTTCCGCCGAGAGAATCGGTCTCCCGCTCGTTCCTGAAGACATGTTCCTTCAGGCTGTGCGCGAGCTCGTGAAGCTGGATTCGTCGTGGGTTCCTTCCAGCGAGGGCACGTCGCTGTACATCAGGCCGTTCATCTTCGCGACGGACGAGGAGCTTGCCCTTCACGGCATCCACAAGGCTATCTTCGTGATCATCACTTCCCCGAGCGCGAGCTACTTCGCGGAAGGCATCAAGCCCGTGAAGATTATGCTCGAGACGGAGGACGTTAGGGCAGTACGCGGAGGAACAGGCTACACGAAGTGCGGAGGCAACTACGCAGCCAGCAACAGGGCAGGAGACCGTGCACTCGCAAAAGGTTACTCGCAGGTTCTGTGGCTTGACGGAGTTCACAGGAAGTACATCGAGGAAGTCGGCGCAATGAACGTAATGTTCAAGATTAAGGGTACTGTAGTAACTCCTTCCCTCGAGAACGGCTCAATTCTCGGAGGCATCACGCGCAAGTCCTGCCTTGAGGTTCTGAGGCACTGGGGCATTCCTGCAGAAGAGAGACTGCTCAGCGTTGACGAGCTCATGGGTGCGGCAGAGAACGGAGAACTCGAGGAAGCCTTCGGGACGGGCACGGCGGCGGTAATCTCACCCATCGGCGAACTGTTCTACAACGGCAAGGCTTACACCGTCAACGGCTTCAAGATAGGGCCGGTAGCACAGAGGCTGTACGACGAACTTACAGGCATTCAGTGGGGCAAGAGGCCTGACCCGTTCGGATGGACCGAATGCGTGTAATCCTGCCTTCGTTCGCAAAACTTAATCTTACCCTCCGCGTCATCAACAAGAGGCCGGACGGGTATCATAATCTTGTGTCTACGTTCCTGCGTATTTCGTCGGGGGACGTTCTGTACATTTCCGAGTCAACTTCGGGGACGGACATAGTTACGGCGGATATGTACCTGCCGGGCGAAAACATAGTGGCTAAGGCACTGAGGATTGCGCGCGAGGAAGGCTTCAGGATTCCGCCGCTGAACGTGAAGATTCACAAGAGCATTCCGCCGGGCTCAGGGCTCGGGGCAGGGAGCGGAGATGCTGCGGTCATCCTTAAGTGGCTCGGAGCTGAGAAGATTGCTGCGCGTGTAGGAGCTGATGTGCCGTTTCTGTGCTCGTTCCTGAACATCGCGCTTGTGTCCGGCATCGGCGACCACATCGAGAAGGTCAAGACCCCAGAACCTCACGGAGTAATTGCTGTTCCTGACTGGGAGACCAGCACGAAGGAAGCATACGCTGAGCTTGACACGATGGGTTACGAAGTTGACACGATGCTTGCACGCACGGAACAGAGGGACATTTACCACGCCAACGCGGGACGGAAGGTCGGGCTTCTGCCTAACGACTTCCTGAAGGTTCTGCTGAAGAAGCACCCCAAGTATAACGAACTGTTCAAGATGTTCGACAAGGCCGGTGCTGTTGCGTGGGGGGTGTCGGGCTCAGGGAGTGCGGCTTTTGCGGTGCTCAACAAACCGACAGTGTTTACTTGGCCGGAGTACGTGAAGCACGTGCTGTACTTCTAGGAGAGAATGATTAACCCCTCGAGGCTCTAGGGCTTCGGGGGTAAATTTTATGCGGTATCCTTCAGCAGAATCCGTGCGTGCTCCTGCGCCTCCGTCATGTCCGGCGAACCAGACAGCATCCGCGCTATCTCCCTCACCCTCTCTTCGCCGTCAATGCTCCTCATAGACGTTTCCCCGTCCGTACGCTGAATCAATATGTGTTCATCACCAAGTGCCGCAATGCTCGCCTCGTGCGTAACCAGAATCACCTGGCACTTACGCGACAACTTCTTCAGCTGCAGCCCCGACAGCACCGCCGCACGTCCTCCAAGCCCCGCCTCAACCTCGTCGAACACAATCGCAGGAGGTAGCCACTCATCAGGAAGGGACAGCTGGAGTGCCAGCAGCAGCCTGCTCAGTTCCCCGCCCGACGCAATCTTCTCGACACGCCCGGAACGCGTCCCGTCGCTCAGCGTAAATTCTGCTCCGTCCGCCCCGTCCCGCCGCAACTTCTGCAGTCCCTCGAGCGTTATCCCGAAGGTTATTCCCTCCATCGCCAGCTCGCCAAGTACAGCATTCACCCGCTTCGTCAGCGTCAACGCAACTTCCTGCCTCGCACGGCGAAGCTCCATCGCCAGAGCGTTGGCTTCCCGGCGTTCCTCGAGAGACCGCGCCGAAAGTTCCTCAAGCTCAGTGTAGCTACTCTCCAGCCACTCGAGATGCGCGCAGATTTCCCCGCAGAAGTCCAGAAGCTCCGTCTCGTCAGAAATTCCGCACAGCCTCTTCAGCCTACGCAGTGCCCCTAATCTGTCCGCCGTCTCCTCAAGCTGAGCGTTGAGATCCTCGCCGTCCGAAAGCGTTACTGACTTCACCGCCTCGCGCAGAGCTTCAAGTGCTGTCCTAACGTTGTCCGCAGTATCGTCGTCCATGAAGCTGTACAGGTTCTCGAAGCATGACGCTGCCTCACCCAGAAAACCCTTCTCCGACATTCCGCCGGTGAGTGCATCGAGGCTCCCTTCTGCGTGCTCACGTGAGGCTGCTTTGTGCGTGAGGTCTGCAAGCCTGTTCTCGAGGCGGAGCTCCAAACCTGCTTCAGGCTGGGCTGTCTTCACCAGAGAGAATATCTCCTTCGCCGCAGAGTATTTCCGCTCTGTCTCAGCACGGCGTTTCTTCAGTGCCCGAAGGTCTCCCGCACTCTTCCTTGCCTGGTCGAACACCTCACGGAACTTCGGGAACGTCTCCGTCCTCACAGCCGCAGGAAGGCACGCGTCAAGCATCGCAAGCTGTCTCTCCGGCTCAAGCAGCTCCATCTGCGCGAACTGGCTCTGAATCCTCAGAAGTCCGTTCACCGTCTTTGCGCAGTCGTTCAGCCCGACACTCTCGCCGTCAATCTTTGCACGCGAACGCCCCGTACTCAGCACCTCGCGCGTTATTGCCGCCTCCGTGAACTTGGCCGAGACACTCCCGCGTTCCGTACCCGCACGAATGAACTTCACGCCCCCGCGACCGCCCGTCAGAAGCTCCAGCGCACGCACAACGCTGCTCTTTCCCGCTCCGCTCTCGCCGGTGATTACGTTCAGACCGCGCGCGAAGGACAATGAAGCCTCGCGGATGCCGCCGATGTTGGTGATGCTCAAGGTCTCAATCACTCATGAACTCCCCTTGACGATCCCCAGCCCAGCTTATCCCTCACAATATCAAGGAAGTTGCGACCCGTAAGGTTCACCGTCCGAATCTTCTTGTCTGCGGCAAGGTTGATGTCTATTCTGTCGTGAGGGAAAACTTCGTATGCCAGCTGTCCGTCCTGCGTCAGCATCAAGTCCCGTGATACTCCGCGCGGAATCAGCGTTATGCAGTCGTGCTCGCTCGCCATTAACGGCCGTGAATACAGCGTGTGTGCGCACAGCGGGGCAAGAAGCATCGCGTCCATGTGAGGAGGGATTATCGGGCCTCCGGCAGAGAGCGCGTAGGCTGTCGAACCCGTCGGCGTTGACACGATAACTCCGTCGGCAGGAAGTACGCAGAAGAACTCGTCGTTGAAGCGTATCTCTATCTGCAGAAGGCGGGCTATTGCGTTGGTCGTGAGCACCAAGTCATTGAGGGCATATATCCTGTGGAGAGGCGAGTCATCGTGATACAGAACGCACCGCAGAACCCTCCGCTCCAGCACCGTGAAATTGTCCCGCAGAATGTTCATGATGTCCTGCTCTGCCTCCTCAGGCCTGCTCGATGCCAGAAAGCCCAAGTGCCCGAGATTCACGCCGTGAAGGATTATGTCCGTGCCCATGATGTACCGTGCCGCACGCAGAAACGTCCCGTCCCCGCCGATAACCAGAGCCAGCTTCACCGTCCTGAGCCACTGCTCGTCGTCGAGGCCGGTCGTCGTTAGTGCGCTGGCTTCCTGATGTGGCAAAAGGAACGTGCAGCCGTTCTCCTGTCCCCACTGCAAGAGACGGCGCGCCATACTGACAGCTTCAGGCTTGCGGAGGTTCACTATCATTCCGAGTTCATTCATGTCTGAGTTTGTCCCTGCCTTGTTGTGTGAAAGGCTATTATATCAAGAACTCTTCATATAATTTGCTCGCCTGTATCCCCTCGTTGTTCTGGTACTTGCCGCGCTCGTAGCGTTCGTAAGGCTCGGAGATTGTGTGATAGTATATCTGCGCTATCTGAACTCCCGCGTATATCCTCACCGGCTGAACACAGAACAGCTCGAGCGTCCAGTAGCCCGCAAAACCCACATCACCGAAGCCCGCCGTTACGTGAATGCATATCCCCAGCCTGCCGATTGACGACCTGCCTTCGAGCATCGGAATGAAGCCTTCCGTTCGCGTGTATTCTGCAGTCCGGCCAAGATAGAGCTTTCCGGGCTCGAGGGTGAAGCCTTCTGGAGGTATCGTGAGCTTCTGCGTGGGGTTGTCGTGCCTCATGTCCAACGTGCTGTGAGTGTATATCAGCAGTTCATCGTGAAGGGAGAGATTGTAGCTGTTGGGGTTGAGGCGTGCCTCGTCGAAAGGCTCTATTATGATTTCACGGCCTATGTGATTCTTTATCTCCAGCCCTGAAAGTATCATCTGTGTGTTCGCTCCTTAATGCTGATTCTTGCGCTGATATAATATACAAAATTTTCATCCATGAAAGGCTAAATTTTCCCGTCATGAAAAATATTCTCAGCATCAAAGAGGTCAAGCACCTCAATAAGAACTCAGATTTTGTTACACGCGGAATAATCACGAAGCTCACGAGGCGCAAAGACCGCAACGACAATCCCTTCTGGGAGATGACGGTCAGCGATTCATCAGGAGACCTTGACGGCAAAGTCTGGGCAGCGTCGATCTGGTGGAACACTCAGGGCGGCGACAAATTTCCCGTTGACCCGGACAATTGCGGGCTGCGCTTTGAGGGTGCGTCCGTCGAACTCGAGGGCAGGATAGCGGAGTACAGAGAGCAGCTGCAGTACAACTTTAACGCCGTGTCGTACCTTGACCAGTCGGATTATCCTCCGCACATGTTCAGCAAGTCTTCACCTGTGAAGTCTGACTTCCTCGAGGAGACCTTCAGGAGCCTCATCGCAGAAATCAAGCGCGAAGACCTTAGGCTGTTCCTTGAGGACGTGTTCTTTGCCCGCAATCTCTGGGAGAAGTTCAAGGTGTGGCCTGCGGCTGTATCGCTTCACCACGCTTACGCCGGAGGACTGATAGAGCACTCGGTCTCCGTCGCGCTGGGAGCAAGGGACATCGCGAAGCATTACGCTGACTTCACGATTCCTGTTGACATGGACTTGGTGATTGCCGGAGCACTGCTCCACGATCTCGGCAAGCTGGAAGCCTACACGATAGCTCCCGTCCCGTCAATGACCCTCAAGGGCAACGTCATCGAACACATCACGCTAGGAGTTAGCATGTTCATGAAGTTCGCGGAGGAGGACGGACTTAGCGAGGAGCTGACGCTTGCACTTGGCCACATTCTCGCGAGCCATCACGGACGGCGTGAGTTCGGGTCGCCTGTCCTGCCCGAGACACCGGAAGCAATGATCGTCAATGCCGCCGATGACCTCGACTTCAAGCTGAGCTACTGGAAGTTCCAGATTGACGCGCTCAACCCTCAGAGCGACGTAACGGACTACCTCGCGCTGATTGACCGCAGGCTGTGGAGAGGAATCGGGCAGTCATGAGCTGGACACTAAAGCTCACGCAGGATCACGACGGCCGCCGCCTCGACAGGACGATACGAAGCCTCTGGAAGCGCGTAACTCTCGGCGAAATCATGAAGGCCATACGCAAGGGAGAAGTCCGCGTGAACGGCACGAGAGTCCGCGAGGGCGGAGAGCACGTACACACCGGCGACGAACTCTGCGTGCCCTGGCCTCTGAATGATGACGGACACCGCGTACCTCACACTTCGTGGGGAAAAATCACGGTCATTCATCAGGGACATAACGTTCTTATCCTCAACAAGCCTGCTAACCTCCTAGTTCAGCCCGACGAGAGTGGAGGCGACAGCGTGATTT
Source organism: Synergistaceae bacterium (assembly GCA_017450125.1). Lineage (NCBI taxonomy): Bacteria > Thermotogati > Synergistota > Synergistia > Synergistales > Synergistaceae > Synergistaceae bacterium. The sequence continues at coordinate 14,169 of JAFSWZ010000029.1, forward strand.
CGCGCGTCTGGGGAGTTCTGGGCACAAAGACTGCGGCGGCAGTTCACCGGCTCGACCGCAACACGACGGGAGTCTTGGCCGTCGCTCTTCACGGAGATGCTCTGCGCGCGCTCGAGGAACTCTTCAAGGCACGGAAAGTCCGCAAGTTCTACACTGCGATAGTCTGCGGGACAGTTCCCCCAGAAATCACAATCGATGCCCCGCTCCTCAAAGACGCAGAGAACAACAAGGTGTCTGTCTCTGACGACGGACAGTCCGCAAAAACAATCTGCACGCGGCTGGCTTCGGACGGCAAATTCTCGCTCGTCAGGCTTGAGCTCCTCACGGGAAGGACACATCAGGCACGGGTTCACATGGCGCACATAAAGCACCCTATCTTGGGAGACCGCAAATACGGCGACTTCCGCATCAACAGGGAAAACAAGAACGTTACCCGCCCGTTCCTTCACGCATACGAGCTGATGTTCCCCGACGGGCTTCACAGCTCGCTTGCTGAGGTTGAGGGCAGGACGTTCAGGGCAGAGATTCCCGCAGACATGAGGGCATTCATTGAGGCAAGGAGGCTCGACGATGAGGACTAAGGGTTTCGTGGTACGTTTGGTTGTAGCATCAATAATCGCGTGGACGTTCTATAGTGCTGTAGATTATTTTGCTGTGCACAATTGGGGCGATTCAGATTCGTTAATCGTAAAGGTGATAGATGCCGGGCCCGAGAGCATAATTCCGCCCGAGAGCGAGGAAGAAGAGTCGTACGAGATGCTTGAACGCAACACGACTATTCAGGTTCTCTCCGGCGCAAAGACTGACGAGGTCATGACCGTAAAGACAGTCCGTCTCTCAGGGAGCGGCCTCGAGGTCAAGAACGGCAGAAGGTATCTGCTTGTGTGGGACATGTTCAGCGACGGACGGGTTCAGTACTCGCTTGCTGATGCTTTCCGCGCGCCGGGAGTTGCTGGTGTGATAATGCTCGTCTGCACAATTCTAATCAGCTTGACGGGAGTCAGGGGGTTTCTCGCGCTTCTTGGGCTTGCAGCGTCAATCGGCGTTCTTGTGTTCACGATGATTCCGCTGACCATAAAGGGCTGGGACTGCGTCTGGCTGGCGATCGCGAGCGTGTTCATCATCTCGACAGTAACAGTCCTGTGTGTCGTGCGCCATGCCCGTTACAGGCTCGTTGCCCTTATGGGAAGTCTCGGAGGCGTGCTGTGCGGCTTTATCTGCGGTGCGGCAATGGTCTACATGTGGAGCTTGAACGGTCTTGCGGGCGAAGGTGCGGCACTTCTCGCGTCGACGCTGCCGGGACTGAACATGCGAGGGCTTCTGCTGTCGTCGGTGCTCATCGGCTCAATCGGTGCGGTGCTTGACGTTGCAGTCTCGATAACCGCGTCAATGTCTGAGTTCGTGGATTACGACGAGAACATTCACCTTGACCGCCTTCTTCTTGCCGGCCTCAACGTCGGAGGAGAAGTGCTCGGCAGCATGATTAACACTCTTATTCTCGCCTACATGGGGAGCGCGCTTCCTATGGCAGTCCTGATAAGCAGTGCGGGAATAGAGCTCTCCGGCCTGCTCAATGACCCGTACATTGCACAGGAGATCGTCCAGAGTCTCGCGGGCACACTTGGCCTGCTGTTCACGATACCTGCGACGGCGTTCAGCTTCGTGGTGGAAGAATCGCTGAGGAGGCGCAATGATTAAGGCAGTGATAGACATCGGCAGCAACTCCATCAAGATGCGCATTGCCAATGTCAACGGCGGGGTTGTCCGTGTGCTCCGCGATGAAACGGAAGTGGTCAGGCTCGGGCGCGGCATGTCCTCGACCGGCCTGCTCTCTCCAGAGAACATGAAGGTGTCGTGCGATGCTGTCTCGCGGATGGTTCGCAGGGCATCAGCAATGGGAGCAAATATCTTCGTCGCCGGAACTATGGCACTGAGGACAGCCGCTAACGCCGGAGATTTTGTGCGCATGGTCAGGGAAGAGACCGGGCAGGAAGTTCACGTGTTCTCCGGCCTCGACGAGGCAAGGTATTCTTGGCTTGGGGCGGCGGACGGCCTGAACGTTGAGGGCGAGGCAGTGATGTTCGACTCCGGCGGGGGAAGCACGGAGTTCGTTCTGGGCTCAGGCAGCGAGCTCAAGAAAGCAGCAAGCGTCCCCATAGGTGCGGTGAACCTCTCGGAGCGTTTCTTCACGGACAAGCTAAATCCCATCAAGAAGTCAGCCTGTGATGAAGCAATAGCCTGTGTCAGAGAGATGTTCGCGGATAACGGAATCGAGGAGTTCTGTGCGCCGTCAGTTATCGGTGTGGGCGGAGGAGCCGTAACGATGGCTAGCGTAAAGAATGCCTGCGAGAGCTTCAACCCGTCGCGGCTTCACGGAAGCATCCTCACGCAGAAGGACGCAGTGCGGCAGATAAAGATGTATGCCTCGCTCACGCTTGCCGAACGCGAAAACGTTATCGGACTTCCGGCTTCGAGGGCTGATGTGATTCTTGGTAGTGCGTGCATAATCCTCACGGCATTGCGGTTTCTCAAGGCAGATTCGTGCGTGATAAGCATAAACGGTTTGCGTCATGGGCTGTTAATTCATGATAGTATAATGTGCAGTTGAATCCCATACAATCAAAGAGGTGAGAGAAAAGTTGCTGCTTGAGTTAATGTCTAATGGTTCACTCGCTGAACTTCCGCCCGGCAGCATCCCCGACAACATATTACCGGCCCTACCCGACGAAACCTCAGTGATGCTGCTGCTTCCTCACAACAAGTACCTTCTGGGGACAGGCAGCGATAATTGGTTATACGGCCAGCCCGGTACGGCTCCGCAGAGCGTGTACCTCTACGACAACGAAAGCATCTCCCTGCTCAATGACGGAGACCGCCCGACAGTTCTTCCTCCGCGAACAGTGAACGCTTTGCGCAGAAAGTTATCCATGAACACAGACCCTCCCGGCCGTCATTCCGCCGCAATCCTGATGTTGAGGACTATAATGCGCGACAATCCCGTCTTCAGCATGGCGAGCGCGGAATTTCTGGACGAGAAGATTTTTGCCGGTTACATGGAGGAAGATGAAGTTCTCAGACGGACGTACTGGACGCTGAGGTTTGCCCTTGCGCGCGGAGAGATGGAGACAGTCAGGAGGCTCAAGGCGTGGCTGAAAGTCGGCCCTGATGTCTTCGCCCAACCTTCGCACACAGTGAAGATGTGGTTCTCGATACAGAATCTCCCTGACCCTGACGCGGTGAAGGAGCTCGAGGAGCTGTCGTTTGCTGTCCCTGAACTTCAGAGGATGTCCGCGCAGATGATTTCGCCGCTGGTGCTGTACAATCCGTTGTCGGGCTGGCTTGTGCTGGGACGTTTCGGCAGGGGACGGGACATAATGTTCTCCTGCTGGATCTACGCGAACCACGAGATATGGCACGAGATGCGCGAGGTCAGGAAAATGACAGTGCAGGATATTATCAACGCCGTGTGGGGCGAGCTTGAGACCATTCAGGCACTTGACGAGAGGGCAAAATACAGATGAACATAAAATTTTCAGGAGTGAGCAAGATATTTGAACCCGACATAGCTGCCTTAGTGGACGTGAGCCTGAACATCGAGCAGGGTGAGTTTGTCTACATCATCGGGCAGACAGGGAGCGGGAAGTCCACGCTTTTGCGTCTGATAACGCGTGAGCTTCTGCCTTCGCGCGGGACTGTTGCGGTGGGTGATTTCGACCTCCGCAGAATGCGCAAAGCTGACGTGCCGTATTACCGCCGTGATGTCGGGCTTGTGGCTCAGGACTTCAGGCTGATTCCGACGCTGACGGTCTACGAGAACATAGCTTTTGTGATGGAAGCAATGTCCGTCCCGAAGAGAATCGTTGCCGAACGAACGAAGGACGTGATTAACCAGGTAGGCTTGTGGAGACGCAGGGGGATGCGCCCTGCCCAGCTTTCCGGCGGAGAACAGCAGAGAGTTGCGATCGCGCGTGCTCTGGCAAATTCACCGTCGCTGTTCATTGCCGACGAACCTACGGGAAACCTCGACTTCCACACAGCTACTGAGGTCATGAAGATACTTTTTGCGATAAACGCCGCCGGAGTAACCGTCGTGATGTCGACGCACAATCAGGCAATCGTGAACTCATCGCGCCAGAGAGTTATAGAGCTCGAGAACGGCAGGCTTGTACGCGACGAGAAAGGAGGGACATACACAGCCCAATGACAACATTACGTTACGTTTTGCGCGACACGTGGAGGCTGATAGTTCACCACTGGGTACTTGGCCTCCTGACGCTGATAACTGCAGGAGTGATGCTCTGGATTCTCGGAGTAACTACGCTGTTTTCCCTGAACCTCGAGAACCTGCTATCACGCCTCGAGAGCGAATTAGTTGTTCAGGCATATCTTGTGAAGGACAACACGCTGGACGTTGAGGCGGTGGCGAACAGGATTCAGAATCTAGAATACGTTGCGGCGATGAAGGCGTATTCCCCGTCCGACTCACTGGCCAAGCTGCAGGAGAAGATGGGTTCGCAGTCCCGTGCTCTCGAGATGCTCGGCGATAACCCCATCCCGTGGAACTTCGAGATTCACGTCAACAGTGCCGGAGACGTTGAACCTCTGGTAGGTGCGCTGAAGGCCATGCCGGAAGTTGAGGATGTTGTGTATGCGGGGCTTGTTGTGCGGAGGATCTCTGCGTTGTCGCGAATTTCCTCGAGGGTTGCGCTGATAATGTTCGTGCTTGCAGTGGTAATCACCGCTCTCGTGGTGTACAACACTATACACATCTCGCTGTATTCGCGGCGTGAGGAGATCGGCATAATGTACCTCGTCGGAGCAACTCGGGCATACATTGCGGCACCGTTCGTGTTCGAGGGTACGCTTCTTGCGCTGTTCGGGGCAATAATCGCCGGAGCAGGAATCGTCGGCGCGTACTTCCCGGGCATTGAGCTCATCCGCGAGAATCTTCCTCTGCTCACAAACATTCTGATTACCGACCATCCGACAATCTGGAGATTCTGTGCACTGCTTGCGGGGTTCGGTGCGACGCTGGGCTGGGTGTGCAGTTACCTTGTTGTTGCGCGGTTCATCAACGAAATCACGAGGCCGGAATGAGCAGGAAGATTTTTGCGCTGTCAGTGCTGGTGATAATGCTTCTGCCCGGCCTGGTTAGTGCCGCCGCGAAGAAGTCAGCGTCCAAGCCGAGCATTGATGCGCAGATTGCCGCAGAGGAGAAGAAGCGCGCTGACTTGGCCAAGCAGGCGAAGACTTACCGCGAGCAGGTCAAGCAGATGGGCGCGAAGGTAGAGAGCCTGCTGACCCGAGTCAACACCCTCCAGCAGGACGAGAGCCTCACGCGTCAGGAACTTACGGTGCTTGAACTGCAGAACCAGAAGATTCAGGAGAACATCGACCTTCTTGACGCGAGCATGAAGGACGAGCAGGTGAAGATAGACGAACTCTCGCGGCAGATGGAGGACAGGCTTCTCGACATCTACAAGTACGGGCAGTCCGGGCAGATGAGGACGCTTTTTGCGTCGCGTAGCGTGTTCGAGGCAGTGGAGACGGCGTACCTCCTGAAGATAGTGAACCAGCGCGACGAGGACATACTCTCACAGCTTCAGGCACGCGTGCAGAATCTGGACATGTCGCGCCGTACGATGGACGACCAGCAGACGCGTCTGCGCGAGAAGACACAGGCAGTACAGGACCAGCGGGACAAGTACAACCGCAACATCAAGGAGACCAACTCGTTCATCAAGTCCCTGCAGAGACAGAAGGAATTGGCGGAGAAGGCAGCCATCGAGGCAGAACAAGCACAGAAGCAAGCCGGTGCAATGATAGCTGAGCTTCAGCGGAAGAAACGAGCCAGCAAGAATTATCTTCCGGCGGGCAAGGGCTCAATGTTCGACTGGCCGGTTCGCGGAACAATGGCGAGCTCCTTCGGCAACAGAATACATCCCATTCTCAAGAGGAAGATTCTTCACGCCGGGATAGACATTGCCGCACCAATCGGGACTCCCGTGAAAGCTCCCGCAGGAGGAGAAGTAATCTATGACGGGTGGCTTCGCGGTTACGGGAGAGTTGTTGTGCTGGATCACGGACGAGGTTACTCGACGCTATACGCGCATCTTTCGGCGAGCCTCGTGAAGGAAGGGCAGGAAGTCAAGGCCGGAGCAGTGATAGCCCGAGTGGGAAAGACCGGCAACGTAACCGGGCCTCACCTTCATTTCGAGGTGAGAGTGTACGGGACTCCCGCCAACCCGATAAAGTACCTGAAGAAGTAGCAAGGAGGAACATAAATGCGAAGGATAACAGTTCTGGTGCTGTTGCTTATGACTGCAGGCGCGGCATTCGGAGCGAACATAGACAGGCAGATACAGACGCAGAAGAAGAGCCAGGCGGACATGGGCAAGAAGATTCAGCAGTACAACGCTATAGCCCGCGAGAAGTCCAAGCAGTCTAAGACTTTGCTCAGCCAGTTGTCGCGATTGAGGCAGAACGCTAGCAGTTCGCAGGCACAGATCACTGACCTCGAGAAGGAGAATAACCGCCTCGCAACATCAGTAAGCGAACTCAACCGAAGCATCGACAGGGTCAACGCCTCGATGTCGATAATCCTCAGCACCCTGCGGAATCGTCTCGTCGACATGTACAAGTTCACGCCCGACGAAAACAGCCTGAGCATCATCCTCAGCGAGCAGAGTCCTCATGAGGCGGTGAACACGGCGTACATTCTGCACAGGTTTGCACGTCAGGACGCGGCGATGTTCGAGGAGCTCAACCGCAAGGAACACGAACTCATCGAGGCACGTGCCCAGCTCGAGAAGGACAAGTCGCAGATAGCCCGGCAGACCGACGAGCTCAAGAAGAAGCGTGCGGAGTTCGACAGCACAATACAGCGCACGGACAAGCTCCTGAAGAACGTACAGAGCGAGCAGAAGAAGGCAGAGGCTGCGGCGAAAGAGTTACAGGCGGCACAGCGTGCGGTCGGCAACAAGATTAATTCTCTGATGAAGCAGAAGCAGAAGAAGACCACGACCGTTACCCGCACAACCACAGCTAAGGTTACGACAGTGCAGGGCACGAAGGCGACAGTACCCGTCAAGACGACTGCGACAGTTCCTGCGGGAGGCGTGAAGTCCCTCGCGTGGCCTGTGAGCGGTCAGGTCGTGATGCAGTACGGCTCGCGTGTTCACCCGACGTTCAAGACAAAAATCTTCAACTCGGGCATAGACATCAAAGCTCCTTCCGGTGCACCCGTCAAGGCGGCAGGGCCCGGCGAAGTGCTGTATCAGGGATGGCTTCGGGGTTTCGGCCAAGTTGTCATAATAGATCACGGCGGGAACATCTCGACGGTCTACGCACATTTGAGCGGCGCGTCAGTCCGTGAAGGTGCGAGCGTCAAGACAGGAACGGTGATAGGACGGGTCGGCAACTCGGGGACGGATTCAGAGTACGGGCTTCACTTTGAGGTCAGGAAGAACGGCTCGGCGGTGAATCCCATGAACTATTTGCGTTGATTACGCTGTATAATTTTCGCTATTCTCACAAGGCAGGTGCATAACTCATTGAACAGGAACAGGCTTTATGTTCTCACAATAATAATACTTTCTGCGCTGGGCTTCGTTTACGGCTTGCGGGGGATAAGTGCTCCGGCGGCAGACTTTTCTGAATCAGACATCAACAGAATTTCTCCCTTCAACGTACGGTCATTGTGGCTTCTGAGGCAGATACGCTACATCATAGAGAGCTACCAGGTTGACGCGGAGACAAAGCCCGTCGCTGAAGATGACCTGCTTCACGGTGCGGCAAAAGGCATGGTAGAGGCGTGGAAAGACCCCTACACGCGTTTTGTTGCCCCGAAACAGCTGAAGGACGAAGAGATAGAGCTCGAGGGCAAGTACGGCGGGCTCGGAATGTACGTAGGCGACAGGGACGGACAGATTCTCGTGATAAGCCCGATGGAGGACTCACCGGCAGAACGCGCAGGCCTCAAGCCCAAAGACCACATCGTCAAGGTTGATGATGAAGTTGTTATCGGGTGGACATCGGACAGAGTCGTGCAGAAGCTCAGGGGAGAACCCAACACGAAGGTTACGGTGTGGGTGCGCAGAGAAGGCGAAGAGGAGCTTCTCAGCTTCGAGATCACGCGCGAGATAATACAGCTGAAGAGCGTACGCTACGAGATGCTTTCGGACGACATCGGCTACCTGAAGCTGACGCAGTTCAAGCACACGACCGGCGAAGAGACCAGAAGTGCATTGCGCGACATGATAAAGCAGGGGATGAAGGCACTCGTCCTTGACCTGCGCAACAACGGAGGCGGGCTGCTTGATGCGAGCGTAAAGGTCGTCAGCATGTTCGTGCGCAGCGGTATGGTTGTCGAGACGAAGGGACGTTCTGAGCGCGCAAACGAGAGGTACAACGTCGACAAGTCCCAGTACCTCACGAATGCCCCGATGGTAGTGCTCATCAACGGCGGAAGTGCCAGCGCGAGCGAGATTGTTGCGGGTGCACTCAACGACAGAGGCCGGGCCAAGCTCATCGGCGAGAAGAGTTTCGGCAAAGGAAGCGTTCAGACTTTGTTCCCTCTGACTGACGGGAGCGGAGTATACGTTACAATAGCAAGATACTACACTCCTTCGGGCAAAGTAATAGACCACGTAGGACTTTCGCCGGACATCGAGGTAAAGGGCGAGCCGGATCGTGATATGTCGAAGGATGAGCAGTTACAGCGCGCGATAACTGAGGTCAAGAAATCGATGCGGTTATCAGCGGGCAGAAGATAGGAGATGCAGACAGTGAAGAATGTTGATCTGCTTGTCGGCGCACAGTGGGGCGACGAGGGCAAGGGCAAAGTTGTCGACATGCTCGGTGCAGATGTCGATGTGTTTGTGAGGTTTCAGGGCGGAGCAAACGCCGGCCACACGGTAATAGTTGACGGGAAAAAAATAGTGTTCCACCTTCTGCCGTCAGGAATGCTCTACACGGGCAAGCTGTGCGTTCTCGGAAACGGGCTTGTGATTGACCCGGAGCAGTTCCTCATTGAGATTAACGGACTGCTTGAGCACGGACAGGACAGGGCACGCCTTGCGGTGAGTCCTCACGCGCACGTAGTTATGCCGTACCACAGGATGCTGGACAAACTTCAGGAAGAAGCGCGCGGAAAGGGGCGCAAAATCGGCACGACGGGGCGCGGAATCGGCCCGTGCTACGTGGACAAGTATTCACGTTCAGGGTTGAGGGTCGAGGATCTCATTAATCCCGATGTACTGCGCGAGAGACTGACCTACATTCTCGAGGAGAAGAACCAGATATTCACGAAGCTCTACGGTCAGAAGCCTCTTCCGTTCGACGAAGTCTACGAGCCTGCGAGGAAGTGGGGGGAAGCATTAGCACCGTACGTTGACGACACGCGCGCGCTGCTTCACAAGGCAGTTGTTGAGGGAAGACACATTCTGCTCGAGGGAGCACAGGCGGCACTGCTCGACATAGATCACGGGACGTATCCCTACGTAACCAGCTCTTCAACGTCAGCTTCAGGAGCATTCAGCGGCACAGGACTTGCCCCCAACGACCTGACGAGGGTTATTGCTGTCGTGAAGGCATACACGACGCGAGTCGGAGAAGGCCCGTTCCCGACGGAAGATTTTACGGAGATGGGCGAAAAGCTCCGTGCGAACGGCGGAGAGTTCGGCGCAACGACAGGCCGTCCGAGACGCTGCGGGTGGCTGGACATTCCGGGTCTGAAGTACTCGATGGAGATTAACGGTGCGAACGTCATCGCGTTGACGAAGCTGGATGTTCTTACGGGAATGGGCGGCATAAAGGTCTGCACAGCCTACGAGCTCAACGGACAGCGCATCACGACCTGGCCGAACGACACGCGGACGCTCGCGGAGATTCAGCCGGTGTACGAGACGCTTCCGGGCTGGGACGATGACATCACGCACTGCAAGACGTTCGAGGAACTTCCTGCGAACGCACAGGCCTACGTGAAATACATCGAGGACACGCTGGGAGTGCCTGTAGGGTTAATCGGCGTGGGAGCAGACAGAAACCAGACCATCAACAGAGGAATGTAGCGGCTTGTACCTGCCGGAGATAGACTTTCTCGACTATAACGACCTGCCCGCAATCCTGCGCCTCAACGCCGGAGCATCGTACTCATGGCCGGAAGAGGTTATACGTTCGGATCTGCGGGAGGACTCGCGCAACGAAGCAACATACATCGGGGCTTTCGCGACAACTGCGGAAGCTCCCCTTCTGGGTTACGCTGTACTTGGCCGCGAGAAGAGAGCCGGAGTGCTGATGTGGCTGTACGTTGACGCGCATTATCAGAGGCAGGGCATAGGGACACAGCTTCTGCTGGCAGTGGGCGACTGTGCGCAGTACATGAACTTTCGGATTCTGCGTCTGCGTGTCAGGAAGTCGAACACGGGAGCTATCGCGCTGTACTCTGGAATGTCGTTTATGCAGGAGAGAGTCCGGCAGGGGTATTACTCGAACGGTGAGGACGCAATAGTGATGATTGCGCGCCTGCCTCTGAGGCTGAAGCAATGAGGGTATATATTCCGTTCGATGACGGGTCAAGCATATCGTTCGACGGGGAGACGTTCACGGTTCACAGGAAGCCGAAGAACATTGACTCTGTGGACAGCCCGGACTACGGGAAGCCCTGCAAGGCAGAGAATGCGTGGAATTTCCGCTGGAAGGATGTCGTGAAGGCACTCGAGGGGGCGTACAGGCAGCAGGCGGAACAGAAGAAGGCGAACCGTTCGAAGCAGATATACCGGCCGTGAGGCACACATAGGAAAGAACAATTTTTGAGGAGGCAATCATTATGGCAGAAGCAGCAGAGTATGAAGAAGGCGGACTTGGAACACCCGAAGAATTGCGCAACGAGATTAAGTTAGTTGTCGACTACATACCAGAACGCAAGCTCGGTGATGCTCTTATCATGCTTGAGGACATGCTGGAGTTCAACAAGGAGACGGAAGAGGCACTCGAGGAAGCCATGAGAGAAGAGAATCTCATCGGCCCGTTTTATTCGGCTGAAGAGATGATGCAGGCTGTCATGGCTGGCGATGACGACGACGATGACGACTAGGCGCAAGTACACTATCGAGATGGCTCCTCGTTACAGGAAAGAGCTCCGAAAGGCAATCAAACGGGGCAAAAGTGAGGCAGACATTGAGGAAGTAATCAACACTCTTGCCGCTGATATTCCGTTAGCACCGCGCCACAGAGACCATCAGCTTCACGGCAAGTGGGAAGGTATGCGTGAATGTCATATCGACCCCGACTGGCTGCTGGTGTACAAGAAGTACAAGGATAAGCTGATACTTCTTCTGAACCGTACAGGTACTCACTCAGACATCTTCGGGATGTGATTTCCTGCTCCCCCTTCATCAGCGAGGGGGATATTTTTTTGCCGCTAATTTGTGCTACAATTCACCGCAAATTCACTCGGTGCAGTCAGCTAGCACCACTAGGAGGCAATATCTATGCACAAGCTGAAACTATCACTCTTGCTGCTGTGTCTGGGAATCATCGTAGTACTCCCTGCACACGGCGCACAAATCGGCGGAAAGGCTCTCGGCGATGTCGACGATGTCGTCAAGGAAGCCACTCACGGCTCACTCGAGATTCCCAAGCACTCGATCATGTTCCTCAAGGCCGGAGAGGTCAACGGGAACAACTCCTACCTTCAGACCAGCATCATGACCCTCAACCACGAGTCCGCTCTCGGCATGAAGACGCTTCAGGTTCTCGGCAGTCAGGGTAAGATTGTTGACCCGCTGAAGGAGACTACAGTAATGGAGCAGAACGCTTTTGGTATTCTTCATCCTAAGACCAAGTACGAGGGCGGCATCCAGACCGTACCCGTAATGAATCTGACTCCGATCATCTCACGCAAGATCTACAACGGCAAGAAGGTTGTCATGTGGAACACCACCAACGAGAACAGCTTCAAGGCCTACTTCGCGTCTCTGCAGAACAGCGGGGGGGGGGGGGGCACTAACTACGACAATCCTTCACAGCTAGCTAATGCACTCTCCACATCACTAATCGGCAATCCCTACGAGACCCAGTTCACCAAGATCACACCAGCAAACGGAAAATATCCCTACGTCAGCACTTACGGAAGCATAGTGCTCAACGTCAAAGGCTATGACGGCGAAGTGTTCGTCAACTCCTACGGCGAAGGAGAATACAAGGTTGAGGACACGAATGCAAACTCGATATGGGGACACAGCGCGTCTCTACTAGGCATCTCGACTCCCCCTGAGTATCATTATTACGGCCTCAGTTCCAGAACAAAGATGAACTTCTTCAGCGTCCATGCTGACAGCTCCGGCAACCCTGCATTCTCGAAACTTGACCTGAAGCTCGACATGAACTTTTCCTCGAATGCCGTACAGCTCGTCTCGATGGTCGCAGTTGACATTGACGACGACGGCTACACTGATGATTTCGCGGTGCTGGTCAACACAGATATAGATGTGAGGCTGTACTTCTACAAGCTCGTGTACGACGGCAGCAAGTTCACCCTCAAGAGGCACGGCAATAACGAGTACAAGCTCTACACCGCACCTGAGGCGTACAGGTTCAATCCATCGAGCGAAGCTTCATCGCAGGTTGTGGCGGGGGACTTTGACGGAGACGGGAAATTTGAGGTTGCGGCGGTCTACAAGAGGATCAGACGCGAAAAGAGCAGCGACAGCGGACGAAATTCCAGCGGCAGGGTTGTGGGCGATGTAGGCATTCACGTCTTCAAGTGGGACTTCAACAGGGGAACGTTTGAGTCTCAGAGCAGCACTAAGGCGTACGGCCACCACAGAATAGCACTAATTGGATTCGGCAGCGATCTCACTGGCAGCACCAGCTGGCATAAAGAGTACTGGAGCGGCGTTGCAGGACTGAAGGCAGCGGCGGCTGACCTCGACGGAGACGGCAAGGACGAGATTGTTACTCTGCTTATCGGCAGTTACCGCATGTCAGGATGGGATCCGAGCTGGAAAGTGTGGACCGGCACTCGGGAAGAATTTGAGATGTACCCGTATCTTGCTGTGTGGTCATGCCCGCGCGGATTGATTACTCCCCAGCACGACGAAAACCACGTAAAGGGGAATGGCATCGGAGAAGGGCCGCTGGAAATTTACGGCAGAAACCAGAGCAAATTGTTCGGCGAATCCCTGTGGTACTACACGTACAAGTATATGAAGAATGCTATCTCAGGCAACGGCTCAAGCTCTAGCGGCAGAAGCGAGCCTTATGTGTACGGAGGCTACACAGCAAATTACTTCTCGATGTCCGCTGGCCCGTTCACCGGCACGCTGGGAGTAGGTAAGACTGTTGATGATGTCGTCGTCGCGTGGAACAAAGGCTGGGAGCAGGACGGCACAACCAATGTCTACCTCTTCAAGACCAACGTAAGCGGCGGCTCGTTCTCCGGCTTTGCGGACTGCAAGAAAGTTGCGGAGCTTCCGCAGTCAGTTCCTCAGGGAGTAAGTGCCTCATCAACCGGCAAGGTATGGACGGGAATGCTAGCGGCGGACTTCGCGGGCGAGGGCGTGGAGCTTGATGCCCCTGTTCACGTCAAGGACGAGGGCGACAGAAGCTACATCGCTATCCTGAATGCTCCTCCCTATCACGTGGACACGGTCAGCGCGGACGGAAATTCCATCGTTACAGCCCCGCACAACTTCACTTACAGCGGAGGCGGAGACGGGCAGATGAGAGTCTTCTACGACAACACTACTGCTGACAATACCACCAAAGCAGTAACGTTCGACATGAGCAACTCGGTAGAGACAATTCTCATGGTTGACAGCGAGACGACCCGCTCAATCTTCGGCCCGGCCAAGAAGGGCATCAGCTTTGTGTCGAGCTTCATCTTTGAGCGTCATGCATGGGACGGCACAACGTGGGTTGATGCCGCGCTCGGGGCAATCACCGACAAGGTAGACACCACCGATGAGACGGTGAAGACCACGTCGAAGACCATCACCCTCAACGATGACCTTCAGGCCAGCACCAGAGACAGCATAATCTTCTACAACGCAGACCGGCACATCTGGCGTTACCCTGTGCTGACTGAGCCCGTGCCCGAATGGTTAGTGAGCGGAAAAAGAATCGACTCGACTTCCGGCGACATCACGGACTTCACGGGCAACCCGTACCATTTCGTTACGTTCGCGATGTACGACGACGGCACAAAGTACGTGAGGGACTCGCTGACTGACACGGAATACCAGCCTATTCACGAGGAAGGTAACTTGTTCTCGTACCCGCCTGCACTCGCCGCAAACGAGGGCTATATTGCCGGAGCGACGCTGACGACTCCCACGAGGTGGTCATTCGGAACATCGGCCTTCACCAGTTCAGCGGAATTTAAGGACGTATCAGCGGACGAACGCCAGACTGACCAGAAGGTCGAGCGCAGTGCGGTTACCCAGATTGTGGAGGGTGTCAACAAGTTCATGACTGGAGATAACGCGGCGGCATACACTCCCGAGACGGACAACCCGCAGAAGTTCTCGAAGTCGTACAGCAAGGAGGAGAAGATAGGCTTTGCGCTCAAGGGCAGGAACGACCTCGTGAACAGGGGCGCGGGCAATGAGTTAGCGTTCCAGGCGTACACCGGCAAGGAAGGAGCGATGACCCTTGCTACGGCGGTAACGCTTGCGGCAACAGCTCCGCAGAACTTCCTGTGGAGGGACAGCCTCTACACGAGCAAGGCAGACCCGGCGTTATTGCTTCCGTTCAAGTTCATCGAGCAGGGCAATGATTTTGTCGCCAACACAGACAACAAAGCGGCCATGCAGCTGCGCGGAATGAGGTACTACCTGCCTGAACTGTTGAGCTTCACGGACAACAGACTCATTTGCGGGCTGGACTACAAGATTCATGTTCCTGTGTACAACGCGAGCTTCAAGGCAACGGGGAACTTCACGGCGCGTCTGTCCTACTCGACGGGCAACGACCCTGCTTCGGCCAAGACTGCGCTGGCCACAACGACAATATCCCTCAACGGCTGGAACAATGACCGCAACGACAACAAGGGCTGGCTTGTGTTCAACATGCCCGGCTCGGCGACACGGAGCATTGCGAGCGGGAATTATTACCTGTGGGTTGAGCTTGACACGACGAGCGCGGTCGATGAAGTTCACGAGGCACGCATGGCCTCCGACAACAAGACAGTTAGCGATTACGGCGGGAACAACACGGGGTATTCATCGGTTGTGTTCGTGAACATGAACAGCAGCAATCTCCTGACGAAGAAAAACAACAGCGTGAAAGCTAGCTTCAGTTCAGCGGGCTTCAGGGCTTCTGCTGAGGGTAATGTCAGCGGGAACAAGACCACAATCACCACGAGCCTCACGATGAACGGAATGCACAACATGGCTGACCTTGATACGTTCCTGAACTCTCAGGAGGATCATTCGGCGCGCGTTCCTGTGCTGTGTGAGATAACCTACAACGGAGAATACGTCATACCTTACGCGTCGATAGCGGGCTACCACGTCAGCAACGCGACCGAGAAGCTGGCGGAGTATGCCTACGCTCTTGAGGACATCCCGAAGAGCGAGAAGGAGGAGTTTGCGTACACTACGTTCGCGATGGTTCCCGGACAGACCAGCAGATGCACGCTGATGCTCTGCGCTGACGACATGAAACATCCCGCCGACGACGCAAGCGACACGATGACGTACTTCGAGATAGCCATTCCCGGCTTCGACGTGAACTTCAACTGGGCGAGTGAAGGTGCTGTGGATATTCTGCTCGGTGATGATTCGGTCGAGGACGTGTATGCGTACCTTGCGGATGTTGCGGCAGAAATCAGTGCGGATGCTCCGTTTGTGAGCGACGATGTGGTTACCGTCATGCTGAGCAAGGACTACACGCTCACGAAATCTTCTGCGGTGTACTGGAAGATTAAGGAAGTGAAACTACGCGGCTCTGACAGCACGGACGTTGTGCTCGAGACGAGCATTCTCAGGACTAGTTCGGTGGACTTGGCCGGAATGGACGTATCCTTCGACGAGAACGCGAACTCTGCGGACATTCTGCTGATGCTCACGCCGGAAGTTATGCCTGATAATGAAGTTGTCGTATCTGTGAGAACAGTTCCGTACGTTACGAAGAAGGGCGTGTACGAGCTTCACGTCCAGACATCGGCGGGCAAAGTGGTAAGCGGTGATGTCGCCTCTGACGACGAGAACAACGCTGACGAGGTCTGGGAGGACGAAGCAGTTCTGGTGTTCGAGGTTGCGGCGAGCGCGGGCAACGAGGAAAGTACGGGAAGCGTTCAGTCATCAGGCGGCGGCTGTGATGCAGGCTTTGGCGCGGCGGGACTGCTGCTCTTGCTGATGATTAAGCGCAAACTTTAGCGGAAAAGAAAAGAGCCGGTGAACACTGCCCGGCTCTCTTTATGTCAATGTTCTTCTCTGGCTTCGGGCTTCAGAAGCCACATCCCCCAGTCGAACCGTATCAGCCCGCTCACGATGTACAGCGCAAACAGGAACAGCGGAGCACTCCCCCTGAGTACCACGAACGACACAACGAGCATCGTCAGCAGCGCAAAAAACTTTACGGGGTCAGCAGTCTTCTTCGTGAGCTTCTTCATGTTCGCGTAAGGTATGCTCGAAATCATCAGCAGTCCCACTCCGACGAGAACTCCCGCCATGAACCACGCAGGCAGCCTCAGCCGAGCAAGTACAAACGACGACACGAACAGCCCTCCCGCCGGGCACGGCAGACCCTGAAACGGTCCGGGAACGTGCACGATGTTGAACCGCGCAAGCCTCAGCGCAACGCACAGCGCAAAGAAACACGCCGCGACCGCCCCGAAGATATACAGTCCTCTTACGCTCACCTGATACATCAGGATAGACGGCGCAACACCGAAGCTAACCAAGTCCGCCAAGCTGTCGAACTCAAGCCCGAACTGTGAGCCTCCTCCGAGCATACGTGCTACTTTGCCGTCAAAACCGTCGAAGATCACCGCGAAGAACACAAGCCACGCCGCAGGTACATACCTTCCGTGAAGAACCATCATTAACGAGAACACTCCGCACAGAAGGTTTCCGCTCGTTACCATGTTGGGAGCTATGTACTTGAACTCTAGCGGCTTCCTGCCGACACTTCTTCTTCTCCTGAGAAAGAACCTCAATCCCTCATCACTCCTATCAATGACTCTCCTGCCCTTACATTATCCCCCAATTTCACGCTTATTGCTGTATCTTTGGGAAGATAAAGGTCAACACGCGAGCCCAGCTTTATCATTCCGTAACGCTGTCCGGCCTCCAGCACATCGCCGCGATTTACCCTGCACACGATGCGCCTTGCAAGAAGCCCTGCAATCTGCACCATCATCACCCGTCCCCACTGCGTCGACAGCCCCACGTAGTTGCGCTCGTTGATCTCACTGGCTTTCGGCGCAAAGGCGGCTATCTTCTTGCCCGGAACGTACTCCATGAAATCAATCTTGCCGGTGCAGGGGGCTCTGTTCACGTGTACGCTGAAGACGTTCATGAAGATTCCTACCTTCAGGGCTTGGCCGGTGAACGGATGGTTAGCCTCCGCAATCTCTACTATCTTTCCGTCAGCAGGCGAGTAGAACTCTCCGTCCCTGTAGGGTGCTGAACGTTCCGGGTCGCGGTAGAACCAGATAACTAGACACGCGAGAGCACCCATTACCGCCGCCGGAATCCACGAAATCACCGCGAATGCCAGCGTGCACAAGACCAGAAAGGCTATCGTCTGCAGGCCGTCTTTGGCGAACCTCATCGCTCAGCCTCCAGCGCGGACGCAAAGGACAACTCGCTGCTGTCTTCTTCTCCTGTCCTGTTGAGGCTGCAGTCCGCCACAGAGTCGCCTTCGTCGAGACGTACGATAATGTTCCCGACAGAATGACGCTTCATCACCGCTGTGTCGCTCACGGGCATACGTATTATCCTGCCCTTCGACGAGATCACGAGAATTTCATCATCATCCCTCACAGCGATTGACGCGGAGAGCCTTCCTGTCCTCTCGGTGAGATCCATTATCCTTATGCCGCCGGTAGCCCTGTGGTGAGGCATGAACTCGCTGAACGGCACGCGCTTGCCTATCCCGAACTTGCTCACGACGAGCATCTTGTGTGTATCGTCAACCACATCACAGCTCAGGACTTTGTCGTCATCCTTAAGGATAATCGCGATTACTCCCCTCGCGGCGCGTCCCATTGAGCGGAACTCGTTTTCGTTGACGCGGAGTGCCTGTGCGTGCCTCGTAACCAGAATCAGATCATCATTGCCCCGTGTCAGCCTGACCTGCGCAATCTCGTCGCCTTCGTCGAGGCTGATTATTCTCTTTGCGCGGTTGGTGTACTTGAGATCCTCGAAAGCCACGCGCTTTGCGATGCCCATTCTCGTAACGAAGAAGGCATACTTCCAGTCGTTTGCCCTGTCTCCGGCAATGTTCACGATGCGTTCGCCGTCTTCCGTGTTCAGAGGCAGGTAACGTGATACAGGCTTGCCCTTCCCCAGTTTCGCTTCTGGAATCTCGTGTCCCTTCAGCGACATTATCCGGCCGAAGTTCGTGAAGAAGTACAAATCCCTATGTGTGTTGGTTACGCACAGGTCTGCAATGCTGTCGTCCTCCTGAATGCTCGCACCTCTCCTGCCCTTGCCTCCGCTGGCCTGTACCCTGTAGAAGTCCACAGGCTGACGCTTAATCAGCCCGTCCTTCGAGAGCGTAATCACGATGTCTTCTTCGGGGATAAGGTCTTCAACTGTAGTTTCGCGGTACTCGTCGACGATTGCAGTGCGCCTCTTGTCGCCGAAACGTGCGGCTAACTCCTTGAGTTCGTCGCGAATAACCATGTCGAGCGTGTGCTTGTCGCCGAGAATGCCCTGATACGTCGAGATGTCAGCGAGAATCTTGGCCTGCTCCTCGTCGAGCTTAGAGCGTTCAAGGCCGGTGAGCCTCTGAAGCCTCATATCAAGGATTGCCTGTGCCTGAACCTCCGAAAACTCAAGCACGCTCTGAAGGTTGGCTTTGGCTTCTGCGGCGTTGTTTGTCGCGCGAATCGTCCTGATGACCTGCTCAATGTGCGTCAGTGCCTTCTTCAGACCCTCGATGATGTGTTCTCTGGCCTGTGCCTGCGAGAGCCGGTGCTCTGTCCTTCTCCTCACGACCTCGCGCCTGTAGTTCAGGTAAATGCTGAGAAGCCGCTTCAGGGGGAGGATTTCGGGATTCTTGTTGACGAGCGCAAGGTTGATGATGCCGAACGTCGTCTGAAGCTGTGTGTGGCGGTAGATTTGCCTCATCACGAGCTTTTCGTCTGCGTCGCGCGAACACTCGATGACGATTCTCAGGCCGTCGCGGTCTGACTCGTCGCGCATCTCGGACACTCCCTCGATCTCCTTGTTCTGCACCGACTGAACCATGTTCTCGAGCATCAAGGTTTTGTTGACGGTGTAGGGTATCTCGGTGATTACGATTCTCGTGCGGCCTCTGCTGTTCTCCTCGACGTGCATTTTTCCGCGAACAGTGATTTTCCCGCGCCCCGTAGTGTAGGCCTCGAGTATCGCGCTCCGTCCGAGTATCTCTCCTCCTGTCGGGAAGTCCGGGCCGGGAAGGTAACGCATAATATCGCGCAGGTCAGCGTCTTCGGGCTCTGTCTTGGAGTCTATGAGCCAGCACAGAACGTCAACAACCTCGTTAAGGTTATGGGGCGGCATGTTGGTAGCCATTCCGACGGCAATACCTGTAGAGCCGTTCACGATGAGGTTCGGCAGGACTGACGGAAGAGTCAGAGGTTCCTTCAGGGACTCGTCGAAGTTCTGCCCCCAGTCTACGGTGTCCTCGTCGAGGTTCGAGAGCATCAATTCTCCGAGCCAGCTCAAACGTGCTTCCGTGTAACGCATTGCGGCGGGGCTGTCTCCGTCGATTGAGCCGAAGTTGCCCTGACCGTCAACGAGTGCATAGCGTAAGTTCCAGTTCTGCGCGAGACGAACCATCGTGTCATAGATTGCGGAGTCTCCGTGAGGGTGGTACTTACCCATAGTTTCACCGACGATACGTGCGGACTTCTTGTAGGCTGTGTTGTGCTTAAGGCCGAGCTCGGACATCGCGTAGAGCACCCTGCGCTGAACGGGTTTGAGGCCGTCGCGCGAATCAGGAAGTGCCCTTCCGACGATGACGCTCATTGCGTAGTTCAGGTAACTGTTCTTGATCTCTCCGACAAGCGGCAAAGGTATGATCTTCCCCGCCTCGTCGGGAAATATATCATTGTCAGGCTGGGTTATATTTTCGTCAGGCATAAATGAAAAGCTGTCTCCTCTCTGAATTATAATGTGGACGGGGTAATTGTAGCATGTTTCCTGATTATTCCGGCGTAATCACCGCATGAAGTACATCCCTGACCTGAGATGAATCGCTCACGCCGGTTCTGCACCACACGGCGAAGTGCTCGCAGTTGTTCACCGGGAGGCTGTAGCCCTCCGTACCGATGCGGCTTCGTGCACGTTCGACGGCGCGTCTGCCTTCGGGGTCTGCGGTGTAGCCAGTGAGCGTGCAGGATGATGTGCTGTCTCGTGAACTGCATACGTTCGGCACGAGGAGTCTTGCGGTGCACGTGCTGCCGGAATACCTGCACACCATGAACTCACTTGCTCCGTCGAGGAAGTCATCAAGCGGCGTTTCTTTGACGATGCCGTTGAAGTCGTTGTGCCCATTCCGGCCGGTGTACTGTATCGCGTGAAGCTCGCTGTGTCCGTTGCGGCCAAGTGTACGCACAAAGATTCCGTAGTGGTCGTAAAGTCCTCTGTCTACCTTGATGACCTCTCCGCTCATTACGTCGTCGATGCTGATAATGCCGTCGTATTGGCGTGAACGTTCGCGCCTGTCCCGATAGTCGAGGACTGTGCGGAGGATTCTTTTTCCTGCCTCGCGGAATAACTCATTCATGAAATCATCTCCTGTTCATGGGGTATACTAGTGCAATCAAGGAGGAATGTACAATGCAGATTGTCTTTGAGGAAGAGAGAAACAGGAGTGCGGCATATGACGGAGACAGGCAGATAGGAGAGTGCGAGTTCAGCTTGTCGGGTGGTGAGTGGGTGATTACGCACACAGGCGTGCGGCCCGAGTACGGCGGACGGGGAATAGCGAGGGAGCTTGTCGGGAAAGTCATTGAGGAGGCCCGAGCCCGGAAGATGAAGGTTGT
Organism: Synergistaceae bacterium; assembly: GCA_017450125.1. Lineage (NCBI taxonomy): Bacteria > Thermotogati > Synergistota > Synergistia > Synergistales > Synergistaceae > Synergistaceae bacterium. Next base: position 35,374 of record JAFSWZ010000029.1, read on the forward strand.
GCCTGTCTGTTCGTACGCGAAGAAGATGATGGAGGGCAGGGAGGAGTACGCTGACGTGCTGTGAGGTGTGAGCGTGCTATAATGGGGGCATTCTTACAGACAAGGAGAGGTTGACAGTGATGGATAATCTGGGTACAATGCGCCCAACGCCCAACGCCCAACGCCCAACGCCTGATTCTGCCCAAAATCAGGACGAGGTAATTCACGTAGTATTAGCGGTGTATGACCCGTCGGGAACTTACTCACAGCACGCCGGAGTCGTAATGACCTCCATCTTCGAGAACACACAGAGCAAGGTTACAGTTCACCTTCTTCATGATAACACACTCACGGAAGAAAACAGGCAGAAGTTCATACGCACTGCAGAGAAGTACTCGCAGGGGCTAGAGTTTCACGACGTTACGGAATACTTCTCGCAGGTTTCTGATGACGTGAAACGCTCAACAAAACAATTCACAGTAGGTACTCTGTTCAGGCTTCTTATCCCACACACCATAAAACTCGACAAAGTCATATACCTGGATACAGACCTTGTTGTGAACATGGACATAAGGGAGCTGTGGAATGTAGACATCGGCCAGAATTGCATAGCCGGATATCATGACAAGCTGTTATACGAACGCCTGCAAGACCGCGTAATAGGATGGCTCAACGGCGGGGACAGCAGAAACGAGATTAATGCAGGAGTCCTGCCCATGAATCTCGCCATGATTCGCAAGAAAGGGGATATGTTCCGTGATGCCATGAAATGGTTTTCTCGCAGGTATCACCTTGCAACTCGTGCAGACCAGAGCTTCATCTACGTCTACTTCGGCAACTCAATAACTATGCTTGATGAAAGAATGAATCTCAGAAATCCTCCTGCATCAAGAAGCGTCGACGACTGCATAATACATACAGCCGGAGGTGTGAAGACGTGGGAAATGTCAGGATTTCCTGTTAATAAACTATACTGGCATCACTACCTGAGAAGCGCATGGGGAGAAAACAGCAGCTGCGAAGAACTGCTTGAAGCAATATCGTCCCGCATCAAACAGCCGCAGCCCAAGCCCTGCCTGATAAAACGCATCGCAAGAAGGCTGTTCAACACAACACCTGCTGTCATAGTGCGTATCCTCCTTAAGGACATATACTACCGCCTCAAGCACGCTCTCTCGCGCCACTGACACCCTCAGCAATCCTCAGAGCCGCCGCATTCTCCTTCACGTCATGCACACGCAGAAGGCTCACCCTCCCCGCCATCAACGCCGACACTGCCAGAGTTCCCGCCAGCCTCTCAGTGCCGGTGAACCTCTTGCGCGAATGCCCGACCAGCACGGGACAGCCCCACACTCTCAGGCTCTCGATGTCCTTCAAGACCGCAAAATTATCCGTAGCACTCTTCCCGAAACCCAAGCCCGGATCTACTATGACCTGTTCGCGTTTAACCCCTGCGCCTTCAAGCACAGCAAGTTTTCCGCCCAAATCTCTGACCATTCCGCCGGGCATGTCGTCATCACGGCCGTAGTACGACAGCACATAAGGCACATTCACTTCACTCACAGCCTCCGCCATCTCCGCGCTGAACATAACATCGTTGATGATGTCCGCTCCCTCACTCACTGCTGCCCGCGCAACTTCAGGCTTGTACGTGTCGACAGAGATTATTGCGTCAGGAAAGTTCTTACGCAGTGCCCTCAAAGCTGGAAGCAGTCGGCCAAGCTCCTCGTCCGCGCTCACCGGCTCTGCTCCCGGCCTCGTGGACTCCGCCCCGACATCGAGAATGTACGCTCCCTCCTCCAGCATCGCCTCAGCCCGCGTGAGTATCCCCGCCTCGTCAACTCTGCTCTCGGGGAAAAACGAGTCCGGCGTAACGTTCAGGATGCCCATCAGCTTCGTGTGAAGACTCAGGGTGATTGTGTGTCCGGCAGGTGAACTCATCGACCACTCGTGAACGTTTAGGTTCTTCACAGCGTCGGCCAGCTTCTCGCGGAACTCCTTAATCCCCCAGATGTCCATAGCCTTCAGCTTCTCCTGCAGGCTCCGTAATTGTGTGGGCGTTGCCATGATGAGCACGTCGCTTCGTTCTGCCTTGCCGTCGATTACGTGCTTCGTTACCGCCGCATCTCCTCCGCGAGCAAGAATCTCCTGTTTGATGAACCCGGCGGCCCGAAAATCTACATCATCCGCGTAAACGTGAAGCATCCGCGATTTCGGCATCAAATAGGCCAAAGCTCTCTGGTCTGTGCCTATTTGTTCGCAAACGGCCTTCATGTCTCTCTGAGATGAAATATTCAGCGGATAAATGTTCATAAATTCATAATTCCTCCTTTAGTACAGAGCATGATAAAATCAATTTATATTTTTTCACAGAGGGGAGACTTTCCACAATGAGACTATTATTCATTTTCACGGTGCTGCTGCTCGTCATGCCCGCAGGTTCTGCTGTTGCTGCTATGCCTCCGCTCTTGCCTATGGAGGACTTCTTCCGCAACCCCGACACCGCCGCTTTCTCCATCTCTCCTGACGGCACGCGTCTCGCCTTTGCGCGCCCCTGGGAACACAGAATGAACGTCTACGTACGCGAGATAGCTACCGGCATCGAGAAGCGCATAACCTCAGCAACCGAACGCGACATAGCCGGCTTCTTCTGGAAGGGCAACGACAGAATAGTTTACGTTCAGGACTCCGGCGGAGACGAGAACTTTCACGTATACATCACTGACATCAAGGGAGGAGAAGCCAGAGACTTGACCCCTTTCGAGAAGGTGAAGGCAGGGATACTCGATGACCTTGAAGATGATCCTGTTCACATGCTTATAGACATGAACCAGAGGAATCCCGAAGTGTTCGACGTGTACAGGTGCGACATCAACACGGGAGAGCTCGAGCTCTTGGCCGAGAACCCCGGCAACATTACGGGCTGGATGACTGACCATGACGGCAAGCTCCGCGCCGCGTACGCAACTGACGGCGTGAACTCCAGCCTTCTTTACCGCACGACTGAGGCCGACGAGTTCAGGACACTAATCACTACAGATTTCCGTGATACATTCGTGCCTGTGATGTTCGCTTACGACAATAAATTAATGTACGTTGAGAGCAACCTCAGCCGCGACAAAACAGCCATCTATACATTCGACCCCGAGAAGAACGAGACGCTTGACCTTGTGTTCGAACACGATGAAGTTGACGTTGGAGGGTTACTGCATTCAAAGAAGAGAAAGGTCATCACCGGCGTTGTGTACCTGACGGACAAACGGCACTACAAGTTCTTCGACGCAGACCGCGAGGAGCTCCAGTCATCACTCGAGGCATTCTTCCCGAACTACGAAGTCAGTGTCGCGGACATGGACGACGACGAACGCAGGGTTATCGTGCGCACATACAGCGACAGGACGCGCGGGACATACTACCTCTACGACCGTAAGGACAACTCGATGTCGAAGCTGGCGGAGCTGTCCTCGTGGCTCAAGGAAGACCAGATGGCATCCATGAAGCCCGTAACCTACACGGCACGCGACGGACTGACGATTCACGGCTACCTTACCCTTCCTGTCGGAGTGAATCAGGAGAACCTTCCGTTAGTGGTTATCCCTCACGGCGGGCCAAGTGCACGCGACACGTGGGGCTTCGACTCTGAAGCGCAGTTCCTCGCGAACAGAGGGATTGCTGTCTTGCAGGTAAACTATCGCGGTTCGACCGGCTACGGAAAAACTTTCTGGCAGGCCGGCTTCAAGCAGTGGGGCAGGAAGATGCAGGACGACGTAACTGACGGAGTGCTCTGGGCAGTTGAGCAGGGAATTGCGGACAAGTCGAGGCTGGCGATCTACGGCGGGAGCTACGGGGGATATGCCGCGCTTGCCGGAGCAACCTTCACGCCTGACCTGTACGCCTGCGCAGTGAGCTACGTAGGGCCGTCGAATCTGTTTACGTTGCTCGAGAGTATTCCGCCGTACTGGGAGCCTTTCCGCGACATGGAGTACGAAGAGATAGGAGACCCGTCGAAGGATAAGGAGCTGTTAGAGGCAGTGTCGCCGGTGTTCCACGCGGACAAGATACGTATTCCGCTGTTTGTTGCGCAGGGAGCAAATGACCCGCGCGTGAACAAAGCAGAGTCCGACCAGATAGTCGAGGCAGTGCGCAAGACCGGCAAGGATGTCGTCTACATGGTGAAGGACAACGAGGGGCACGGCTTCCACAACGAGGAGAACAGGTTTGACTTCTACCGAACGCTAGAGGAGTTCTTCAGGAAACATATCGGCTCAAGGTAAAACACAATGTTCAACGACGAACCTTTCGCGACCGCAAAAGGCGTTATCCTCAACCGCGCGCCTACGGGCGAGACTAATCTTTGGGTTACGTTTTTTCTCGAGGGCGAAGGGATCGTGAGCTTGTCGTCAAAGAACATGATGGGAGACTCAGAACCGTTCGTGTGGGGTTACTTCGAGCTGAAGAAGAAACAGAAAAGCGCGAGCTACCACGTCTTTGAGGCGGACATACGCGACGACATGCTTCACCTCCGGCGGAGCAGGGCGGCACTCTCTGCGGTGTTCGGGTGGGTGAAGTACCTGCTGAGGTATCTCCCTCACGGACAGCCTGACGACGAGCTCCTGAACAACCTCTATTGGAGCATGAAGCTGCTGACGGTGAGTGCTGTTCCTGAGGAAGCGGCGGACTGGCGGTTCGTGTGGCTGTGGCTGAGGGAGTGGGGGATTGCGCCGGAACTCACGGAGTTTTACGCGTCGAGAGGCTTCAACGCTCACGAGACAGAGTTACTCTCACGGCTCGAAGTTCTTGCCCCCAAAGAAGTAGTCTCCCTCTTCTCCTCACCACTGAATCCAAGCATAAGGGAAAACGTCTTCAAGGTAGCGTCATCTCTTGCAGTCGGCTTCCTCAACGAAACGTAGAAACTAAAAGGCCTCCCGCTTCATCATTGGGAGACCTCATAATTTCGTTAGTCATTCTTTGGTGGGCCCACCTGGACTCGAACCAGGAACCTTCCGGTTATGAGCCGGTGGCTCTGACCACTTGAGCTATGGGCCCGGCTGAAAACTTGAAGAATTTTACACGACTGCTGATTTTGCGTCAAGCCGAAAATTTTTTGCCCCCCGCGAATCGTAATTATGTATTATAATCTGAGTAACTCCAAGCTATATTTACACACACTCTATCTTCACGAAAGGAAGCTGGCACTATGAAGGAATTCAAGTATGTCATCACCGACCCCGTAGGCATCCACGCACGTCCCGCAGGAGAACTCGCAAAGGAAGCCAAGACGTTCAAGAGCACCGTTTTTGTCGTCAAGGGCGACAAGGAATCCAAAGCGACCGCCCTCATGAAGCTGATGGGAATGGGCATCAAGCAGGGCGATGAAGTAACGATCCGCGTTGAGGGAGAGGACGAGGAAGCCTGCGCCGCCGCAATGGAGAAGTTCTTCAAGGAGAAATTCTAGTATGCAGACCTTCAAGGGTATCAAGATCGTAAACGGCATCGCGATAGGGAAGATAAAGCTCTACAAGCCCGCCGTCTACGAGATCAGCGAAGACCTTGTGAGCGACATCGCTGCTGAGCTTGAACGATTCGAGGCCGCACGCCTGAAGGTTCAGGAAGACCAGAACGCCCTCTGCGAGAAAGAGATGAAGGAAGGGCACAAGGAGACCGCCGGAATCTTTGAGGCGCACGCGCTGATGCTCGACGACGAGGACACTATCATTGAGCCCTGCAAGGAAGTCATGGCGGAAGGCCACACGGCAGAATTTGCTGTGCGTCAGGTGTTCGATGAAGTAGCAAAGGCCTTCAGCGAGATGGAGGACGAGTACTTCAGGGCAAGAAGCGCGGACGTTATTGACCTCAAGAGCTCGATGCTTGATGTCCTCTTCGGGGCAGACACCTCCAGCCTTCAGGGCACTGAACCCGCAATCCTCGTCGCAGAAGACCTCGCACCCTCAGAGACCGTCAAGCTCGACAAATCCCTTCTGCTCGGCCTCGTTACCCGTCTGGGAAGCTCCAACAGCCACACCGCAATTCTCGCCCGCTCCATGAACTGGCCGACGCTCATCCAGTGCCACGACATCGCCGACGACTGGGACGGGAAGTTCGCCATTCTCGACGGCTACAACTCCTGCATCTACATTGAGCCCGACCAGGAGACAATCGACAGGCTCAGCGCAAAGCAGAAGGAAGACCGCGAGAAGGAAGCCCGCCTTCAGGAGCTCAAGGGCAAGCCCAGCCAGACGAAGGACGGCCGCAAAGTCAGGCTTTATGCGAACATCGGAGGCCCGAAAGACATTAAGGCAGTCCTCGAGAACGACGCTGAGGGTGTCGGACTGTTCAGGTCAGAGTTCGTGTACCTCAACAGCAAGGAAGACCCCAGCGAGGATGCACAGTTCGCCGCGTACAAGCAGGTGCTCGAGGGACTTTCTCCGCGCCTCGTAATCATCAGGACCTGCGACATCGGTGCAGACAAGACCATCGACTATATGCACCTCGACAAGGAAGACAACCCCGCGTTAGGCTTCAGGGCAGTACGTATCTGCTTGTCGCGCCCCGACTTCTTCAAGAGGCAGCTCAGGGCACTGCTCAGGGCTTCAGCTTTCGGCAATCTCGGAATCATGTTCCCGATGATTATCAGCAAGTGGGAAGTCGTAGAGTGCAAGAAGATTCTTGAAGAGTGCAGGAAGGAGCTCGAAGCAGAGGGACAGAAAGTCGGCAAGTACGAGATCGGCATCATGATTGAGACACCCGCCGCCGCACTGTGCGCTGACGAGCTCGCCGAAGAGGTAGACTTCTTCTCGCTGGGCACAAACGACCTCACCCAGTACACCTGCGCAATCGACCGCCAGAGCGCGAACCTCGAACGTTTCGCCAACACCCATCACCCCGCACTGCTGAGGCTCATTCGCGAGACCATCGAGGCCGGGCACAGGCACGGAACATGGGTAGGAATCTGCGGCGAACTCGGAGCTGACCCCGAACTCTCGGAAGAGTTCCTGAAGTGGGGAGTCGATGAACTCTCCGTGAACCCGAAGAGCATTCTTCCTCTGCGCGAAAGAGTCAGGAACATGGATCTGTCGCAATTCAAGACTGAATCCCCCGCATCGGAAGCCAAGCCTGAACCGGCAGCACCAAAGCCGGAAGCTAAGGCAGAAGCACCGAAGCCGAAGGGATTTTTTGGGAGGTTATTCGGATAACATGATATACGGAGCATTAGAAGCCGGCGGCACAAAGATGATCTGCGCAACCGGCAACGAAGAAGGCCAGATACTCGATCAGGTCTCCATCCCCACAACTACCCCTGATGAGACCATGCCGAAGATTATCGAGTACTTCAGGGCAAAGCTCGACGCTGAGAACCCCGACGACAAACTCAAGGCTATCGGCGTTGCGTGTTTCGGCCCTGTAGATGTCCGCCCGAACTCCAAGACTTACGGGAACATCCTCTACACGCCCAAAATCCCTTGGCGCAATTTCCCGATGGTCAAGACTCTGCGCGAAGCACTCGACAACATTCCCGTAGGTTTCGACACCGACGTGAACGGTTCTCTTCTCGGAGAAGCCACGTGGGGAACTGCGAAGGGGCTCACTGATGCAGTGTATTTCACCATCGGCACGGGCATCGGCATGGGCGCAATGGCAGGCGGAAACCTCATTCACGGAATGCTTCACCCCGAAGCAGGACACATCATGATGGCACCTGTACCCGGCGACGAGTACAAGGGACACTGCCCGAATCACGGCACTTGCTTTGAGGGAATGGCCTGCGGTCCGGCAATCGAGGACAGGTGGGGCAAGCCCGGCAAAGAACTGCGCGAGAACCCCGACGTGTGGGATCTCGAGGCAAAGTACATCGCTCAGGCCTTAACGTCCGTCATTTTCACGCTGAGCCCGCAGAAGATAATTCTCGGCGGCGGAGTTATGGGACAGTCTCAGCTTTTCCCGCTCATCCGCAAGTACGTGCTCGAGAACGTCAACGGCTACATCGACACGAAGGAACTCCGCAACATCAACGCTTACATCACTCCGGCAGCACTGAACGGGAATCAGGGCATCATGGGTGCTCTGAAACTTGCCGAAATGGCTGCAGAGGAAGAGTAAGACTGTACAGCAAGTTTTCATGCCTCCCTGTTGATTTTTTCAGCAGGGGGGATATTATTTACTCATAATTCCATGACAAACGAGGTAGAACATTTTGGCTGAAGTACAGAAATTAGACCCTTCCAAGCCCGTGCCGAACAACGACTTCAAGGACATCGACGTTGAGTCATTGGGCGAGGAACACATCAACCTTGTCTTCACGCTCGGCCGTGAGAACTTCGGCGTTGACGTGAATATAGTGAACGAAATCGTACGTGTTCCGTCATTCATCACGCGTGTCCCGAACGCTCCGATGTACATTCGTGGAGTGATTAACCTCAGGGGAACAATCGTGCCTGTGTTCGACATGCACATGAAAACCGGGATGCCTGCAACTCCTCTAACCGACGAAGCCCGCATAGTCGTAATCACAATCAGCGACGTAATCTTCGGAATGATTGTGAACTCTGTGCGCGAGGTCAAGACAATCTATGACACGCAGCTTGAGCCCGCGACGAAGCTGTCTTCTGCTGTGGACAGGAGATATGTTCTGTGGGTGGCGAAACCTGCGGACGAGAGGCTGATACTGCTTCTGGACATTCCCAGACTCTTCGAGCTCGACCAGATACTGCAGGAAGACAACGAATAAGTTTATGCGCAGGATAATTTTTCTGGCACTGCTGGCAGTCTTGGCATGTGCCTTTTCTGCGTGTGCAGATGTTCAGGTCTACAGGGGAGCAGGGAGCATAGGCTCTGTGCCGTCGCTCGAGAACGCTTCGGGGCTGTGCGTGCCGGTTGAGGATGTTGCGCGCATTATGGGTTTCTCGGTCCGGCGGTCGGGTGAGGAAGTGTTCATGCTGAGAGGTTCATCACAGCTGAAGCTGATACTGAAGTCTGCTGCTGCCTGGCGCGGATTGGCGATTGTCCCGCTGTACTCCGCTCCCTTTGAGCAGGGCGGGAAAGTGTGGCTGGACTCGCAGAGCGCCGTCTCACTCTTTCAGGCTTTCGCTGGCAGAGGACAGAACAGCAGGCTTCGTTTCGTGAAGGGAGCAGCACAGCCCGCACCCGCAATTGTGGCGGCAGAAGCTCCTGAACCTCCAAAGCCAGCGGCAACAGCAACAGTCGCTCAAGCTCCCGCAAAACCAGCGAAAACAGCGACAGTCGCGCAGACTACCGCAAAACCAGCACAGACAGTGGCGGCATCGCAAGCTCCGGCTAAACCTGCAGAGACGGCGACGATGGAGGACATTGACCTCAGGCTCAAGGAGCTCGACGAAGCATTACGTCTGGACAACGCGCCAAAGAACGACGCGCCGGTTATCGACGTACGGCCGAAAGCCCCCGCACAACCGCAGACAACCAAGCCTTCAGCGACAGCCAGCAAGCCTTCGGGCAAAGCACAGCCGAAGCTCGAGACCTTCAAGCCCGGCGACGCTAAGGCAGAGAAGCGCGAGACTTACAGCGGAACGATTCAGCGCATACGCTGGACGTACTCGGAAGGCAACAGCACCAAGAAGGTTAAAGCCGTCATCGAGGCGAACGAGGGGGCAGACCCTCAGGTCTTCATGGTCGGCGGGAACGTTCACGCACTCTTCGAGGGAGCGGCTGACAGCGTGGAAGGCCTAACGTCTCCCTACACGAACATGACCGTAACCCTCAACCGCAATGACAGCGGAGTGGAGCTCATCTTCTCTCCGACGGGAATCACTAAGGCGGAAAAGTTAGTGCTCAGCAACCCCAGACGCATAGCGTTCGACTTCTTCTACCCGGAGAGCGTGATAGTATCTCCGGCCTCAGCACAGCAGACTCCCGCCGTCCGTACGCCGACACAAACCAGAGTGCAGATTCCAGAAATAGTCCCCCAGCCTCTGCCGACAACGCCGCGTTCTCCTGCAGTAACTACGCCGCCAAGCACAATCACTATCCCGACGAGTGCTGCAGGTGCCGCGAGACTCCGTGCAGGACGTAAAACCGTAGTTATCGATCCGGGACACGGCGGAAAAGACCCGGGAGCTTCAGCTAACGGCGTTATGGAGAAGAACGTAAATCTTGCTGTCGGCCTTGAGTTAAACAGGGTGCTCGGTGCGAGAGGCTATAACGTTGTGATGACGCGCAACACCGACGTATACCTGACGCTTCAGGAACGCACCGACATAGCCAACCGCGTGAATGCAGACCTGTTCGTGAGCGTTCACGTCAACGCACTGCCCAACAAGAAGTCAATGACCGGCTTCGAGATATACATCATGGCACTTCCGACGGACAAGGACGCTATGAACTTGGCCAAGATCGAGAACAGAGAATACATCGAGGGCAAGGGCATGGACACAGCAAACGTTGACCGCCGGACGGAAATGCTCCTGAAGATTCTCGGGGACATGCAGCAGAACAACAAGATAAGCGAGAGCACGGACTTTGCCGCCGCACTCTACAACGCGGGGGTACTCGGCGGACTTCCGATGCGGAGGATAGCGCAGGCACCGTTCTTCGTGCTGAGGGGAGCGGGGATGCCGGCCGTTCTGCTGGAGATAGGGTTTGTTACCAACCAGACGGAGTCCCAGCTTCTGACGACACCTGCATACCAGCAGAAGATAGCCGAAGCTATGGCCGCAGGAATAGTGAACTACCTGAAGTGAGGAGGAAGAAGAGAATTGCCGCCAGTTCGCAGAGTTCGCAGCACAACAACAACATCATCAGAGGACAAAGAGCCGGTTCGTCCGCCCGCACCGAGACGCAGGCAGGCCGCGCAGGCTCAGCAGGCAGCACAGGCCAGGCAGGCCAAGAGACCAGCACCGAGAGCAAGGACGCGTGAAGTTCCGCAGGAGAGGGAGTCCGCGCCGCTCTTACTGAAGCTGTTGTCGTGGCTGGGAATAATCCTGCTGTGCTTCGTGATAGGGTATCTGGGTACGTCGTGGTTCATGGACTTCATGAGCCGGAAACTTCTCCTGAAGCCAGAGAACAGAATCGAGACGCAGGAGGATCTGACGGAGTTTCAGGAGTCCGAGAGCCGACAAGAAGCCGAGCGTGCGAAAGATTCCGGGAATGTACAGCAGATTTCCCTGAACCTCTACCACGTCCGCAACGACACGATAGCCGAGACACGCAGGAATTTCGTTTCGCGCACAAGAGAGGACAACATCCGCGATGCAGTCGAGGAGATTCTGTCTCTCAGCGAAGTTCCGGGAAAAATCAAGCTGCTCCACGTGTTCAGGAACGGAGAGACCGCATTTCTGGACATGCCGGGGCAGTTTGCCTCAGCTATCGACAAAATGGGCAAGCGCAAGAGCCTTCTTCTGCTCACCGGCCTTGTTAGGACGCTGCAGGAGAACTTCTCGCCCCTTTCGCAGATACGTTTCCTGATAGACTCCAAAGCTCCGAAGTCCGGCGGAGAAGTCAACTTGGCCGCCCCGTGGAAGATGCCGAAGAAGTCATGACGCTGGACAAGTTAATCATAGCCACAAGCAACGAGGGGAAATTCAGGGAGTTCCGGGAAATCGTGGGGGATTTCGCGCGCGAGGTTGTGTTTGCGCCGGAAGTCGGGAAGCTGGTTGTTGAGGAGACCGGCAAGACCTACAGGGAAAACGCGATGCTGAAGGCCTGTGCTTGGGCGGAGAAATCAGGGGTAGCGTGCCTTGCGGACGACAGCGGGCTCGAGGTTGAAGCTCTCGACGGTGCACCCGGGCTGTTCTCTGCGCGGATAATTCACGGCTCTGACACCGACAAAGTCTCGTGGCTTCTCTCACAGCTCGCGGACAAAGACAACCGGCGGGCAAGGTTCGCGGCTTCCCTCGCGCTCTGCGTTCCGAACAAGTACACGCTGATCACAGAGGGATACTGTTACGGGACAATAGCAGACTTTCCGCGCGGCTCTAACGGTTTCGGGTATGACCCTGTGTTTGTCCCTGACGGTTACGCTCTCACCTTTGCGGAGCTCGATGCACGCACAAAGAACACAATCTCTCACCGCACAAACGCTTTCAGGAAGATATATGCTCACTTCATGTGATGATGTCCTCTTCGGCAGGCTCAGGATTCTTCAGCCGCAGGCCGGGCCGAGAGTCAGCCTAGACACTATTCTGCTGTATTCGTGGGTAAAATTCAGGTCAGGACGCTTCCGTTATCTCGAGGCGGGATGTGCGACGGGAGCAATCTCGCTTCTTCTCGCGGAAAAGTTTCGGAACATCAGCGTTGTAGGCGTGGAGATTCAGGGAGAGCTTGCGGAGCTGGCCAAGACCAACGCGGAGAATAACGGCCTCGCCGACAGGGTGAACTTCATTGCCGGAGACATTCGGGACAAAGAGCTGTTGCCGCGCGAACACTTTGACGTTATGGTCATCAATCCCCCCTACGAATCGCAGAGCAGAGGACGAACGAGCCCTGAGCCTTCACGTTCAGCGGCGCGTCATGAGCTGACCTGCACGCCTGAGGATGTTTCGGAGGCGGCTTCGCGTCTTCTCAGGAGCAGGGGAAGAGTATTCAGCATTTTCACGTGCGCACGGCTGGCTGTGTTCGTTAATGCCCTGACTGCGCGCAGAATTACTCCCAAGCGGATACGGTTCGTTCACCCTAAGGCCGGAAGCGACGCGGGAGTTTTTCTGCTCGAGAGCGTGAAGGACGGAGGAGAGGGGCTGTCCGTTCTGCCTCCGCTGTACGTCAGGGGCATTGACGGAGAATACACGCCGGAAGTTCTCAGGGCGTACGATTAAGGAGGAACAATGTACGAGATTTTAGCGTTCGGAACACAATACTTCATCTGGAAGAAACTCACTGAAGCAGGCATCAGCAAAACCGCAAAACGGCTCTTCGTTGCGTGGGGGACGTTCTGGATCTTGGCCGGAATCGTCGCGGGCTTTGATTACGGTTATGCGGAGTATGACATTCTGCCCGGAAGGCTCACCGAGATTCTCCGTGCACTGTCCCTCACGTGGACAATCATAACCGTGCTTGCGTTCGGTTCGTTCATGCTGGTGTACGTGCTATCGCGCTTCAAGCCCTTCACGCGCAGGAAGGTGCTCGTCGCGTCTGTGCTGTCTGTGTTGCTGACGCTGTACTGCATGTTCGAGGCGTATTACGTTACCCCGCGATATGTCGAGGTACGCTCGCCGAAGCTCCCGGTTGAGCGTCTGCGTCTGGTGTACGTGTCTGATGCTCACATAGGCGGCTTGTCCACACACTGGCACTTTGCGCGGGTAATGCGTCTCGTCGAGGAGGCCAAGCCTGACATCCTTGCACTGACCGGCGACATCATCGACGGAGTTATGACGTACCGAGAGCGCGAGCTGGAGATGCTCTCACACGCGGCCAAGACTGCACGTTACGGAGCTTTTGCGGTCAACGGTAACCACGAATACTACTGGCTGTTAGACGAGGACTGCGAGCAGATAATCAGAGACTGCGGATATACTCTCCTCATCAACGAACGCGCAGAGTGTCAGGGCATCACAATCATAAGCCTCGACGACGACAAAAACGGCTGGCTGAAGCCCTACCTCTTGCCGGAAGACAGTGAACGTTTCGTGCTGGTCATGAAGCACAGGCCTGGCTTGCCGTTCGACGCAGAAGGAAGGTTTGACCTGCAGATTTCCGGGCACACTCACGGCGGGCAGTTCTGGCCTCTGGGGTACTTCAAGAGCATGGCACAGGACAGCACGCAAGGTCTCTCGCAGAAGGCCGGAGGTTATGTCTACGTCAGCAACGGAGCGGGCTTCAACGGCGCGATGATGAGGCTGTTCACTCCCCCCGAAATCACAGTGATAGACCTCGTGAAGGAATAATGCTCACCCTCGTACCAACACCCATCGGCAACCTCGAGGACATTACGATTCGTGCATTGAGAGTTCTTCGCGAGGCCGACATCATTGCCTGCGAGGACACACGGACTTCAAGCGTACTCCTGAAACATTACGGCATCAGCAAGCCCCTGACCTCCTTCCACCTACACAACGAGAACGACAAAGCCCCCCAGCTCCTAGAACGCTTGCGAGCGGGCGAGAACATCGCGGTAATCTCCGACGCAGGAACACCGGGCATCTCTGACCCGGGCTGGATACTCCTGAAACTTGCTCAGGACGAGGGACTTGATGTTGACGTTCTGCCCGGCCCGACCGCACTTGTCCCAGCAGTAATAATGTCGGGGCTCAGCCCTCAGCCGTTCATGTTCGTCGGCTTCCCGCCCGAGAAACAGGGAGAACGCGAGAGGTTCTTCTCCGGCATCAGAGAGGCAAAGTGCACGCTGTGTTTCTACCTTTCGCCGCACAAGGCAGAGAGGCACATCTCCTCGATGCTTGAGGTTTTCGGGAACAGGAAGGCAGCACTTGTCCGCGAGGTCAGCAAAGTGTTTCAGGAGGTCATACGTTCGGATTTAGCTGGGTTGATGGAAAAGGTCATGAATGGCGTGAAGGGCGAGCTTGTGCTTGTGGTTAAGGGAATGACGGAGGAGGACGGCGACGCGTGGAAGGCGGAGGCAGAGAGAATGTCCCGTGAGGGAATGAGCGTGAAGGATATAGTTACTGCGCTTGCAGGCGTGCCCAAAAATGAGGTCAAGAGATACTTACTTAGTCTCTGAGAGTGTAAAATATACCACATTCATAATTGAGGAGGATAATCAGATTTTGGAACAAGAGAAGATTTACTCTGTCGACGTGGGCGACTCACAGCTCGTCTTCAGGACAGGGAAGCTCGCCAAGCAGGCAAACGGTGCAGTTCTTGCATCGCACGGCTCTACAGTGATGTTAAGTACGGCGTGTATGACGGATGAGGTCAGGACGGGAATAGATTTCTTTCCGCTGGTTGTGGATTATGAGGAGAAATATTATTCGGCAGGGAAAATTCCGGGAGGGTTCATCAAGAGGGAAGGCAAGCCCGCAGAATCAGCAATCTTAGGCTCGCGCGTTACGGACAGGGCAATACGTTCGCTGTTTGCTGACGACATGCGCAATGATGTCCACGTCGTCAACACAGTTCTTGCGGTAGACCAGATATACCCGCCCAACATTCTCGGCATCAACGGAGCAAGTGCCGCACTCGCAATCTCCGGCATCCCTTGGGGCGGGCCGGTCGGTGCAGTGAGGATAGGGCTCATCGGCGGCAACCTTGTCGTCAACCCCACAGAGAAGCAGATACTCAGCTCAATGCTTAATCTTGTTGTTGCTGGTCATGAGGACGGCATAACGATGGTAGAGTCCGGCTCGTACGAAGTCTCTGAAGAACTGCTCGTTGACGCTCTCGAACTTGCGCACTCGGAGATACGGAAGATTATCGCTGTCCTGAAGAGGATGAAGGAGGAAGTCGGCAAGCCGGAGATAGCTGTCCCTATGCCGGAGAGAATCCCTGAGATTGAGGACTGGATACGCGGAAACCTTGACGGCAAAGTAGACGAGGCAGTACGCATTCACGAGAAGAAGCCGCGCGAGAAGAAGATTAACGAGGTCAAGGCAGATGCGGCGGAACATTTCGCGGAGCTTCTTAGGGACGAGCCGGAAAAGGCAGAGTACATCAACGCCTACATAGACAGCCGTGTGAAAGACATAATGCGCGGAATAATCATCAACGAACACATACGCGTTGACGGCCGCAAGATGGATCAGATACGCCCGATAAGTTGCGAGACAGACATACTCCCGAGAGTTCACGGGTCAGCACTGTTCACGAGGGGCGAGACTCAGTCATTAGCGGTTACGACGCTCGGAATGATAGGCGAGGACGATCAGATACTTGACGGCATAAAGCTCAACGAACCCGCAAAACGTTTCCTCCTGCACTACAATTTTCCCCCTTACTCAGTCGGTGAAGTCAGGCCTATGCGCGGACCAGGAAGGCGCGAAATCGGGCACGGAGCATTAGCAGAGAGAGCATTATTGCCGGTCATTCCCAGTGAAGAGGAGTTCCCATACGTGATAAGGGTTGTGTCTGACATTCTGGAGTCGAACGGCTCAAGCTCTCAGGCCTCAATCTGCGGAGGTTCGCTCTCGATGATGAATGCCGGCGTGCCCATAAGATGCCACGTTGCGGGAATAGCGATGGGTCTCATTAAGGAAGGCGACAAGGTACAGATTCTGACGGACATTCAGGGGCTCGAAGACCATTATGGCGATATGGACTTCAAGGTAGCAGGGACGCGTGCGGGAGTTACGGCACTGCAGATGGACAACAAGGCCGGAGGAATCACGCGCGAAATTCTGGAACAGGCACTGGCTCAGGCCAAGAAGGCGCGCTTCCAGATTCTGGAGAAGATGGAGGCCGCAATCCCAGTACCTAACCCCGTCTCGCCGAACGCACCGCGAATAATCTCGTTCGAGATTGACCCCGACAAGATACGCGAAGTCATAGGGAGCGGCGGAAAGGTTGTCCGCAGCATAACCCAGCGCACCGGCGTGAAGATGAACATTGAGGACAACGGCCTGATCTCGATCTCCGGGCCTACGATGGCTCAGGTTGAGGACGCTCGCGCAATCGTAATGTCCTTGACGCACGAGCTTGCGGCGGGTGAAGTGTACTTAGGGACAGTAACGCGGATGATTAACTTCGGCGCGTTCGTTGAGTGTCTGCCCGGCAAGGAAGGCCTGTTGCACATCAGCGAAGTTTCGACGCACAGGCTGCCGCACATTGAGGATGCCTTCAAGCCCGGCGACAAAGTGTTAGTGATGGTGAAGGAGATTGACGATCAGGGACGTGTAAACCTCACGCGCAGAAGAGTTCTCGCCAACGAGGAGAAAGTCCGCGCGGCTGGCTTGGCCTACGCTCTTCCTGACGAACGCGAACGCGACAACCTCATTGCGACGCTGGCTTCACGTGAACGCGGCTACGGCACCTTCTCGATGCGCGACAGGGTAGACAGCTTCAGCGGAAGGGGCGGCTACTCCTCAGGACGCGGCGGAAGAGGAAGCGACTTCGGCTTTGGGCGCGAAACCTACGACAGGAGCGGACGGCGCAATGACCGCAGGAGGGACTATTAACGATGCCTCAGGAAGAAATCACCGTAAAGATTCAGCGTGAGGCGAACACGATAGAGATTCCCAAGTACGCAACGCCGGGAAGCGCAGGGGTAGACCTGTGCTCAATGAAGTACTGCATAATCAAGCCCGGCGAACTCGCGATGATTCCGACGGGAATACGCCTCGAGATTCCCGAAGGCTACGAGGGGCAGATTCGGCCGAGAAGCGGACTTGCCCTCAACAGCAGAATCATCATCCCAAACGCTCCGGGCACGATTGACTCGGACTATCGGGGCGAAATCATGATCATGCTCCTGAACATGGGCACAGAACCCTTCAGCTTGTCGTTCGGAGACAGGATCGCGCAGTTAGTGTTTGTGCCTGTGGCTCGCGCGAAGTTCGAGCCGGTCAAGGAACTCAGCCCTTCGAAGAGGGGAACTGGCGGCTTTGGCAGTACAGGCATAAGATAGACAAGGAGGAATTGTCATGAAGAAACTTTTAGCGTTAGTGCTGCTTCTGGCAGCTGTGTGTGCTCCGGCGTTCGGAGCAGTCCCGGACAAGAACATCGTTATTCTCTACACCAACGATGTACATTGCGGGGTTGATGACGCGATCGGCTATGCTGGGCTCGAGTACTACAAGCACGAGATGGAGAAGCTCACTCCGTACGTTACGCTTGTAGATGCTGGAGACTGGGCGCAGGGCGCGACAATGGGCATGATTTCGCAGGGAAGGTACATCTTCGAGATAATGAACGCGATGAACTATGAAGTTGCTGTTCCCGGAAATCACGAGTTCGATTACGGCTGGAGCCAGTTCGAGAATTTCGCCAAGAACCTGAAGTGCGGCTTCATCTCAGCGAACCTCAGAGACCTCCGCACCGGCGAGCTCGTCTTCAAGCCCTACAAGATGTTCACGTACGGAGATGTGAAGGTTGCGTTTGTCGGAGCGAGCACACCCGAGAGCATCACGAAATCAACACCGTCATACTTTATGGATGATTCAGGGAAATACATCTACGACTTTGACGGCGAAGCTACCGGCGAGAAGCTCATTGCCTCGATTCAGAAGGCAGTTGACGACGCAAGGGCTGATGGCGCGGATTACGTTATCGTTGTCGGTCATCTCGGAGAGTACGAGGACGTTACGGAAGTCTGGGCAGTTCCCTATATTGCTCCCAGAACGCGCGGAATTGATGTGTTCATCGACGGACATTCGCACGAAGTTACGCCCGCGCTGGTCTTCAAGAACGCTGACGGCAAAGATGTTGTAGTTACGCAGACGGGCACGAAGCTCCACAACATCGGCAAGGTAACCATCACGACGGACGGAGCTGTGAAGACCGAGCTTGTCTCTGAAGTCGAAGGCAGGGACGAGAAGATTACGGCGTTAATCGCGGACATCAAGGCACGTTTTGAGGACACGCTGCGCCAGCACCTGAGCTTCACGAGCTTTGACCTCCGCGCAATGGACGACGCGGGAGAATGGGTAATCAGGAACGCGGAGAACGGACTGTGCGACCTCGCGACTGATGCGATGCTGTATTCTGCCCGCGAAACAGAGACAGGACGCGCTGATGTAGCACTCTTCAACGGCGGCGGCCTCCGTGCAAACATCAAGGCCGGAGAAATCACCTTCAGCGACGCTCTGTCGGTAATGCCCTTCAACAACACGGTGTGCATCGTCGAGGTCAGCGGACAGACCCTTCTTGACGAGCTTGAACACGGCGTGCGCCTCATGCCCAACAGGAACGGCGGATTCCTTCACGTTGCGGGAATGACCTACAAGGTTGACACGAGCATTCCGTCTCCCGTGAAGGTTGACGACAGAAATATACTCATCGGCATTGAGGGAGAACGCAGGGTGAAGGACGCGAAGATTAACGGCGAACCTGTTGACCCGGAGAAGCTGTATAAGGTTGTATCGATAAGCTACGTGCTTACGGCTTTGGGAGACGGGCACGTCTTCAAGGGAGCGCGTCTGGTTGAGCCGGACTACGCAACAGCCAGCGATGTCTTCGCGCGGTACATCAAGAGCTTCGAGAGAATCCCGGAGAGATATGCTGAGGGACAGGGCAGAATGACGGTAATAAAGTAGAACTTTACGAGCCCCCTTGCCTTTGGGTGAGGGGGAATTTTTTTGCTGTTGTATAATACGCAACATTTCAACAATTTACGGAGAAAGCTAATCATGAAGAAAGTATTTATTGACGGTTACGCGGGAACTACAGGCCTCAAGATCTATGAGAGGTTATCTTCTCGCAGGGACATCCAGCTTCTCACGCTCACTGAGGAGACGCGCAAGGACATCAGCGCGCGCCGCGATGCACTGAACACTGCGGACATAGCGTTCTTGTGCCTGCCGGACGATGCCGCGAAAGAGTCGGTGTCCCTCGTCGAGAACCCCAGCACTGCCATCATCGACACATCGACGGCTCACAGGGTGAATCCTTCGTGGGTGTACGGCCTCCCTGAGCTCAAGGGACAGCGTGAGAAGATTGCGGCCTCGAAGAGAATCGCGAATCCGGGCTGTCATGCTACGGGGTTCATCGTGCTCGTCGCTCCTCTGGTTCAGGCGGGGATAATCGGTGAAGATGCTCTGCTGTCGTGCTTCTCATTGACGGGTTACAGCGGCGGCGGCAAGAAGATGATTGCGCAGTACGAGGGCGAAGGCAGAGACGCGCTGCTTGACGCGCCGAGACAGTACGGCATTACGCAGAAGCACAAGCACCTTCCCGAGATGGCGGGAGTCTGCGGACTGAAGAACGCGCCGGTGTTCTGCCCGATAGTTGCGGATTACTTTGCGGGAATGGAAGTTACCGTGCCTCTGCACAATGTGAGCCTCAAGAGCCTTAAGGACTGCTACAGGGAATATTACGGCGCAGGGGTTGTGCGTTTCACGGAAGAGGATGCGTTCAGCGAAGGAGGGTTCATGTCGGCGGGGGCTTTTGCCGGGCGCGATGATCTCGAGATTACGGTGCAGGGCAACGACGAGCGCGCGCTTCTGGTTTCGCGTTTCGACAATCTCGGCAAAGGAGCATCAGGAGCGGCGATACAGAACATGAACATTCTGCTCGGCATTGACGAGACGGCCGGGCTGAACGTGTAAGGAGGAAAGTTTATGAAGGCAACAGAGAGAGCGGAGATTCTTGTACAGGCACTGCCATATATCAGGAAGTACACAGGCAAAATCGTAGTCATCAAGTACGGCGGAAACGCTATGACCTCAGAAACCCTCAAGCAGCAGGTCATGGAAGACATCGTGCTGTTAAGGCTGGTAGGTGTTAATGTCGTCCTCGTTCACGGCGGCGGCCCGGAAATCAACGACCTCATGAAGAGGCTCGGGAAAGTCCCTGAGTTCGTCGACGGCCTCAGAGTTACGGACAAAGAAACCGTAGACATCGTGCAGATGGTTCTAGCGGGGAAGGTCAACAAATCGCTGGTGAGCCTCCTCGAGACCAAAGGCGGGCGCGCTGTCGGCCTCTCGGGAATTGATGACAAACTCATTGAGGCAAAGTTCAAGGATTCGCGGCTCGGCTTCGTTGGCGAGATAACGAAGGTCAACCCCGAGTGCGTCTATGACCTCCTCGCGAAAAACTACATTCCTGTCATCTCCACCATAGCCTGCGGGGAGAACGGCGAAATCTTCAACATCAACGGCGACACTGCAGCGGCGTACATTGCGGGAGCACTCAGAGCCGAACGCCTGATAATGATGACCGACATTGCAGGGATTCTCAGAGACCCTAGCGACCTCGCGACACTCATCCCTGAAATCACGGTCGCAGAGGCAAAGAAGCTCCGTGAAGACGGCGTAATCTCCGGCGGAATGATTCCTAAGGCCGAATGCTGCATCAAGGCAATCACTGAGGGCGTGAACAAAGTTATAATTATGGACGGCAGAGTTCCTCACTCGATCCTGATAGAGTTGCTGACGGACGAGGGAGCTGGCACGATGTTTCTTGCGTAAAGGAGAGAGAGTTAGCATGAACATTCAGGAGCTTGACAGAGAATACGTAGCAGGAACGTACGCGCGTTTCCCTGTAACGATTGTAGGGGGCAAAGGCTCAGTAGTTACGGACATTGACGGGAAAGACTACATAGACATGACATCGGGAATAGCGGTAAATTCCTTTGGTGCATGTGATGATGTCTGGTACAAGGCAATCTGTGAACAGGCGGCCAAGATTCAGCACATGTCCAACCTGTTCTACACAGAACCCTGCGCGAAACTGGCACACATGCTCTGCGAACGTACGGGCATGAAGAAAGTCTTTTTCTCGAACAGCGGGGCAGAGGCCAATGAATGCGCGGTCAAGGTTGCGAGGAAGTATGCCGCCGACACTAAGGGTGCAGACTACTACACCGTGATAACCCTGAAGAACAGTTTTCACGGACGCACAATCACGATGCTTTCAGCGACCGGCCAAGACCATTATCATGAACTGTTCCGGCCGCTCACGCCGGGCTTCGTTCACGCAGAGGCTGACAACTTCGAGTACTTGAGGGTTCTTGCTGATGCGCACAAGACTGCGGCGATAATGATCGAGTGCGTTCAGGGGGAAGGCGGAGTCGTCGCGCTGAGCCAAGACTACGTGAAGAAGGTTGCGGAGTTCGCGCGCGAGAACGACATCGTGTTAATCGTCGACGAAGTTCAGACGGGCAACGGCAGAAGCGGACAGCTATACAGCTACATGAACTACGGGATAACTCCCGACATAGTCTCGACGGCGAAAGGACTCGCGGGCGGCCTTCCTCTGGGAGCTACACTCTTGAGCGAGAAGGTCAAGGACACGCTGAAGCCCGGAGATCACGGCTCGACGTTCGGCGGGAATCCTGTTGCGTGTGCCGGAGGAGTGAGCATTCTCGGGCGTATTGATGACGCACTGCTTGCGGGAGTGCGGGAGAAGAGCGCGTACCTGTTCAGCACGTTCACTGGAGCACCGGGCATTGAGGCTGTTACGGGAATGGGGCTGATGATGGGGCTGAAGACCACGAAGCCCGCGAAGGATGTCGTGAATGCGTGTATCGCTGAGGGTGTGTTGTGCCTGACTGCGAAGGACAGGGTGAGGCTGCTTCCTGCGCTGAACATTCCTGATGAGCTGTTGAAGAGAGCGGCGGAAGTCATCAAGAAGTGCTGTGCGTAAAGAGTGAAGAGAGAAGAAATCCCCCTGCCCTTGATGAGCGGGGGGATTATTGTCTGCGCGGTTACTGTGAACGCTTGAGGACTGCAAGAGCTGCGAGCAGAAGAACGCAGAAGCCTGCGTTGCACCCGCCGCCTCCGCCGCCGCCGGAAGCTCCTTCACCGTTCGTATCGTCTGTCGGCGTGTCGTCTGTTGGCGTGTCGTCCGTCGGCGTGTCGTCTGTTGGCGTGTCGTCCGTCGGCGTGTCATCCGTCGGGGTGTCGTCTGTCGGGGTGTCATCCGTCGGGGTGTCATCTGTCGGAGCATCGGGAGCAGGGTCGGAAGGGCTGGCTTCAGTGTTGTCTGCTACTTCGCCCATCGCGCCGGTTCTTCTGCCGTATATTGCCCCTGAATAGTCGGTATTGCCTCCGAGAGTTACGCGAGAATAGTTGCCCGTTACCTTATCCAGCAAATTGTTGTCATATAAGTTGCCGATAATTCCTCCCTCAGCCGCAACATTGCTGGAATTGCTGCCCGCTCTGCTGTTTATTGAAGCCCCAACTCTCGTGGATGCCTTTGACCCGGCCTTGCAGTCGATTACGCTTGCCGGACCTCTTGTCAGGTCTCCAACAATCCCGCCTGCATATGCTGACGCTATCGTGCCGCTTGTACTGGCTATAACAGTACCGTCAAAGCAGCAGTTCTCGATACTTCCTTCCCAGAGTATTGCCGCTATTCCTCCCGAACGTACTACGGTGTGGATAGTCGACAGACCGAGCGATACGCTGCCGGACACAGACAGATTCTTTACGGTTCCGTCGTTTATATACCCGAACAGCCCGGCATACGTCTGGCTTCCTGAGGGCGACGAAATGTTCATCGTTATAGTGTGTCCGTTCCCGTCAAAGTTCCCGGTGAAAAGATGACTTCTCGCGCCTGACGTGCCGATCTTGCCTATGGGATCCCAATCTTCATAATCCGACAGGTCAATGTCTGACATCAGCTTGTAATACGCTTCAGACTGAAGAGCATCAGCACGCCCGGAATTGACTTCATCCCTCATTCTTACCAGAGACGACACAGAACTTATTTCCCACGCGTGATCCTCATCGTAGCCTTCCGTTTCGTACCCTGTCGCACCGTACTCGAGAGCAAACGCACTTGAGCACACCACAGCCAGCGCAAGAGCCAGCACAACAACAAAAACTTTCTTCATGAAAATACCTCCTGAGAATATGAAGTTAGAGGTTACGAGGACAAAATCATAAATACACATGACAGCCCCCGCCTGCCTTATGGTATAATGAACAGCACAAGACAAGGAAGACAAGAGGACACCGCCTCTCGCCATGTGTTAGAAAAGATCTTTGAGCGGATTAATTATAGCACACCTTGCCTATTTTCTTGTTTGCTTTCACGCCTGTATCTGCACATAAATAAAGCCTCCTCCTGTTCACCCGGAAGAGGCTTCTTTCTTCTACCAGCCCTGACTTCGTTCCTTCACCCTTCTCACTCTCAGCACTCCGTCAATCTCGCGCAGTCTCTCCGTCGTGTCGTCCGGCATCTTGTGCGAAATGTCCAGCAGTGTGTATGCATAAGCCCCCCGCGCCTTGTTGAGCAGGTTCTCGATGTTGAGGCTGTTGCTACCGAAGAATGACGTTATCTGCGAAAGCATGTTCGGGATGTTGCGGTGAAGTATCACCACCCTAGCTTCTGCCCCGCACGTCCCCGCGTTGATCTCCGGGAAGTTCACGCTGTTGGTGATGTTGCCGTTGTCGAGGTAGTCCTGCAGCTGCTGGGCCGCCATAACCGCGCAGTTGTCCTCCGCCTCCTCAGTTGACGCACCAAGATGCGGGAGAACTATCGCGTTCGGCAGGGACGCACTTACCGCGTTCGGGAAGTCCGAGACGTAGCGGGAAACTTGGCCACTCGTCAAGGCATCACGTAGTGATTCCTCGTCAACAAGGACATCACGCGCAAAGTTCAGAATCTTGATGCCGCGCTTCATCTTCGTGATTGCTTCGGCGTTAATCATGTGCTTTGTCGAGTCCATCGCAGGCACGTGAATCGTAATGTAGTCGCTGGCCGCGTAAACCTCGTCGGGAGAGTCGGCATGTTTCACCATCGGGCTGAGCATCCACGCGGACTTCACGGACAGATACGGGTCATAGCCGAGAACGTTCATTCCCAGAGACACGGCGGCATTAGCGACACGTACGCCGATTGCGCCGAGCCCGATAACTCCGAGCGTCTTTCCCTGAATCTCGTGCCCCGCAAAATTCTTCTTCGCCTTCTCCGCACTCTTGGCCAAGCCCGAATCTCCCGCGTTGTCCTTCACCCACGAGATCCCCTCGCAGATTCCACGCGACGCAAGCAGCAATCCCGCGATAACGAGTTCTTTCACCGAGTTAGCGTTAGCTCCTGGAGTGTTGAAGACCACTATACCGGCCTCCGAGCACCTGTCTATTGGAATGTTGTTCACCCCTGCACCTGCGCGCGCAATCGCCCTCAATCCGCCGGGAAAATCCATAGCATGCATGTCCGCACTCCTCACGAGGATTCCCGCCGCCTCGTTCACATCCTGCGTAACTTCGTAGCCCTCGCGGAACTGTTCAAGCCCTACGGATGCTATGTTGTTCAGGCAATAAATCTTTCTGTGTTTGGGTTCAAGCATGATGTCTCCTCTCGAAATCAGCCATGAACTCAACAAGTGCCCTCACGCCCTCGATAGGCATTGCGTTATACAGCGAGGCTCTCATTCCTCCGACCGAACGATGCCCCTTGACGTTGCGGAGGCCAGCCTTCTCGGCTTCGGCGCAAAACTCAGCATCAAGCTCCTTGTTCCCCGTGATGAAGGGTACGTTCATCAACGAGCGATCCTTCTTCTCAACCGTACCCCTGAAGAGGTGCGAGCCGTCAAGGTAATCGTAGAGGAGCTTAGCCTTCTGCTCGTTGAGCTTCTTCATGGCCTCAGTGCCTCCGAGTCTCAGCAGCCACTTGAACACCAAACCGCACACGTAAATGTTGAAGCACGGAGGAGTGTTGAACAGCGACTTGTTGTCGGCGTGAGTCTTGTACTTCATCATTGTCGGGGTGAACGGCAGAACGTCATCACGGATCAAGTCCTCGCGGATAATCACGATTGCGACACCGGCCGGGCCTACGTTCTTCTGAACTCCTCCCATGATTACGCCGTACCTGCTGACATCGAGGGGCTCGCTCAGGAACATTGAGGATATGTCGGCGACAAGAGTCCTGCCCTTAGTGTTAGGGAGCGTGCGTATTGTCGTGCCGTGAACCGTCTCGTTCTGGCAGATATACACGTAATCAGCATCGGGCGAAATGTTCAGGTCTGAGAGGTCAGGAACGTATGAGTAATTCTTGTCCCCCGAGTCAGCAACGACGTTGACAGTCCCGAAAATTCTTGCCTCTGCCGCTGCCTTCTTGCTCCACTGCCCCGTAACAACGTAATCTGCTACGCGGTTAATCATGAGGTTCATGGGTATCATCGCAAACTGCGTATAGCCCCCGCCCTGCAGGAACAGTACCTTGTAGTTCTCGGGAATGTTCATCAGCGTGCGGAGGTCTGCTTCTGCGGTGAACAGAATCTCCTCGAAGTCCTTTGACCTGTGGCTCATCTCCATAACGGACATTCCTGATGTGCCGTACTCTAACAGTTCGGCTTGTGCTGTGCGCAAAACTTCTTCAGGCAAGACAGCAGGCCCTGCGCTGAAGTTGAATACTCTGCTCAAATTTATATGCCTCCTTTGACATGTTCTGTATTATAATTCAACCCTATCGTTACCCCAAATTTATGTGAATTGAGGTTGACACAACAATAATGAACGCGTATACTGCTCCAGACCAGACCAGACCAGACCATTCTTGCGCTCTAATATCGGTTATCGTTCCTGTCTATAACGTAGAAGCATACCTTTCACGCTGCCTTGACAGCATACTAGCCCAGACCTACACGAACCTCGAGATAATCCTCATTGACGACGGCTCTACGGACAACAGCGGCAGAATCTGCGACGAATACGCAGGCAAGGACTCCCGCATACGTGTTATCCATCAGGAGAATCAGGGACTGGCAGAAGTCCGCAACATCGGAGTACGCGAGGCTAAAGGCGAGTACATTCAGTTTGTGGATTCCGATGACTGGATTGACGCAGAGACAATAGAGACATGCCACAGGATGTCGAAGGAATACGGCGCGGATATAGTGAGGTTCGGGGGAGTAAGGGAGTTCGAGGACGGCCACCAGAAGCACAATCTCGGCAGAGAACATGAGCCGTTAGTCATGCCCGTCAGAGAAGCCCTGAGCCTGTACTTTTTCGACGACTATGTTGGCACAAGCTCGTGCACAAAACTCTTCAAGGCCGGGCTTTTCGAGGGTGTAACTTTTCCCAAAGGCAGAGTCTCAGAGGACACCTACGCACTCTGCAAGGTCATCGCGCGGGCGGAGAAGTTTCTGGTCATAAGCAATGAGTTCTACCACTACTTCACGCGCAACGGTTCGCTGAGCCGTTCTCCTTTTTCGGCTCACAGTTATGATGTACAGTATGTTTCTCTCCATGCCTATGAGTTCATCACGTCCGCCTGCAAGCTCACTCCGTACGAACACATGAACCTGCTCGTAGGGCTGTGTGTCCATCTGCTGCACGTGGCAAACAAAATGGCTCGGGCGGGCAAGGTCGACAAAGAATACACCTCCGAGCTCAGGGGGATGATAAAGCCGCTTGGTGTTCTCAGGTGCAGGCACATCAACACAACAAAGAAGGCACAGCTCGTAATCTTCAAGCTGAGTCCCAAGCTGTACGCTTTCATCTACAAGCACCTGAAGCCTGTCAGTGAGTAACAGTGTATAATTGCGGGGAAAAATTTTTCACGCACGAGGTTTCACTAATGACCGCCAAACTGTATTACGAAGACTTATACGCCCGCGAGTTCGACGCTGAGGTAGTCTCCCAGTCCGAGCACGAGGGCAGGTATCACGTCATCCTGAATCAGACGCTGTTCTACCCTTCAGGCGGAGGACAGCCCTGCGACTTGGGGACGATTGACGGAATAGATGTGCTAGATGTTCACGAAGAAGGACAGGAGATAGTTCACGTTCTGGCTTCACGGCTTGAAGGCTCACACGTTCACGGAGTGCTGAACTGGGAGCGGAGGTTTGAGCTCATGCAGCAGCACTTAGGCGAGCATCTCTTGGCCGGTTACTTGTGGACGCTTCACCAAATTCACACGGACAGGATGAGGATTGAGGGCGACAACGTCTCAATAGACACGGACAAACCCATAGCCCTTGAAGCAATCCTTGAAGCCGAAGCCGAAGCCAACCGCGCAGTGTGGAGGGATATTCCCGTCGAAGTGATTTACCCGTCGATGGACGAGATACAGGAACGCGCGCGCAAACTTCCTCCCGAGAATGCGGAACTCCCCATCAGAATCGTCAAGGTTGAGGGTGCGGACTACGTGCCTTGCTGCGGTCTGCACGTGAGCTCAACGGGCCAAGTGGGGCTCGTGAAGGTTACGACTGTCGAGAACCACAAGGGCGGCTCGAGAATATACCTTCGGTGCGGAAGTGCGGCGTACAGGTGGCTTGATGATGTTTACCGCGAACTTCGGAAGGCAGAGGCAGAGCTGGTCTGCGGGTACGACGGAATAAACGAGAAGATAGCCGTTCTCAAAGGACAGATACGCGACCTCAAAGCACAGAATGAATCTACAGTAGAACGTTTCCTGAGGCCTGTTGCTGAAAGTTTGGCGGCTGAAGGTGAGGCGTTCGGCGGGTACAAGCTCGTGAGGCACGTGATGAAGAACTCGGGGCAGGACGACGTGAAGCATCTGTTCAGGCTTCTGACGGCCAAGAAGGACGTTGTTGCACTGCTGGCGGGCGTGAACGCTGAAGGAGTATTCCTGACGTTCGGGACGCACAAGGAGAACAAGGGCGTTGATGTTCGGGGAGCATTCAGGAAGGCGATGGAGCTTCTGGACGGTCGCGGCGGAGGAAGCCCCGTGTGTGCTCAGGGCTGGGGGAAGAAGAGTGAGGCTCTGGAGGAAGCACTTGATGCCGCAGTCTCAGAGCTGAAAAATAGCGTGAAATGAGGTTGACAAAATGAATAATAACACAATTATAATAGAGCACAGAGCACAGAGCACAGAGCACAGAGCCAGCCTATTGTCTCGTTTTGTATCCCTGTCTACAACAACGCAGAGGCCGCGCGTAAACTAGTTGAGGGGCTTCTTGTTTCGGAGGATTCACGGTTCGAGGTAGTGGCCGTCGATGACGCTTCAACCGACAACACACAGGAACTCCTCTCACAGATTCACGACCCGCGCTTCAGGTACGTACGCAATGATAAAAATCTGGGGGCTCAGAAGAACTGGCTGAACTCACTGGAACTTGGCCGCGGCGAATGGCTTTACCTCGTGATGGGGCGCGATAAATTGCTGGGTGGTAATATTACAAGGCTTATAGCTCTTCTCGACTGTTCCCGCGAGCACAACATTGCCTTCTTCAAGGACTCTAAGCTCCGTATCGGTAGCATAAGGGTTTACAATGGGATTGACGCTATGATTCGGTTTATAGGCTGGTCTCACCCTACAGGCAGCATCTTCAACAGAGAACTTTTCACGGCAATTCCTGAGCGTGCAAGATATTACGAGTCTGCTGACGTTTACCCCGAGAATTATGTTATACGGGACTTATTGCTGAAAGGCAACGGAGCAGTCATAGTCAGTGGCATAATCACGGGCGAGCACCTTGTAGACTTTCTCAAGGTCAAATCCACAGTATTTCCTGCCGAAAAATTGTACAGTGCATTCTTTGCACCTAAGAGGCTGATTAAGCGTTCACTGGATGAGTTCACGGACATGATAGATATGGAAGCTGCCGGGACGTTCAGCCGTACGGAGAGGGATAAATATTTCGGGAGTAAGTTCTGTTCGATGCTTGAGGATGTCTCGTACAGATGGAGATATTGGTGTGCGAACCCTGAACTTATGGCACATTACGGGCACAGCACACGGAAAATTACGTTTAGTGAGATGCTGAAGAATATACTTACAGCGTACAGATCCGCCAAAGCTCACCTCATTGAGAGGGGAACGTACACGCGCAGAAGAGAGCAGATGATGCGCATCAGAGCTGCCTATATGGCGATGAAGACTGTGATTAAAGTTGCCATTTATGACCCGGCCAAGATGTGCGCAAAGTCAATCCTCAAGCCTCTCGGAATCTGGGGGTTACTGCAACATCTGAAACGGCTGCTAAAATCCCCCGCATAACTTCACGGGGGCTGTCTCTACTGCCTCGAGGGCTGCTGAATCCAAATCGTGGCCGCCTGATTGAGGGGGAGTTCATGTATCTTCTTGCCGATTCTGCACGTGAACTTCTCCTCCTCAACGCTCACCAGCTCAACCTCAGCACCCGCCGTAAAACCCTTCTCGATGAGCTTCTTCCTCAGAGGTTCGTCCGCCGTCAGCCTCAGTATTGCCCCCTCAGAGCCCGGCTCACACAAGGTCAGCGGCACAGGCATCAAGAGTATGGGCTTCTCGATTGCGAGGAACACTTCATCAACCCACGGCTGATGTTCCGCCCGAGCCTTCCTGAAGAACTCCAGCAGTGCATAAAGCCTGTCTTCAGTTACAGAGTCTATGTAGTGCTCCATCGAACACGCCATCTCCGACGAATGGTCTCTGTCCAGCCCCAGCATCTCGTGGAAGAATGCCCTGAACCCTTCGTGCCTGTGGAACACCGTCATTCCCTGCCTCCGGCCCGCTTCGGTAAGGTGAAGAGTTCCGTAGCGTTCGTGCGTAACAAGCTCAAGCTCAGCCATCTTCTGGATCGTTGATGTTACTGTGCCCTTCGTTATCTTCAGCCGGTCGGCCAAGTTCGTAACTGTTACCTTCCTGCCGGTGCTCTCAAGCAGGAACAGTTCTTCAAGGTAGTCTTCTATTCTGGGGCTTAACATAAATATTCACCTCTTGTTATTGTTTGTGCTGCCTAAATTATAACTCACCTGCCCTTCAATCTCAGTGCTTCCCCGAATGTCGCCGACTGGTCAACATCGTCAACAATCCTGCCGTGTTCGAGCACTATCTTTCTCTGCGCAACATCCCCCACTTCCGGGTCATGCGTTACGATGATTATCGTTACCCCTTCGTCATGGAGACGGCGGAAAATGTCCACTACGATGCCTTCATTCTCCTCGTCGAGGTTGCCGGTTGGTTCGTCGCCCAGAAGAATGCGCGGTGAGTTGATGAGTGCGCGGGCAATGCACACCCTCTGCTGTTCGCCGCCCGAAAGCTGGGCAGGAAGGTGGTGCGCCCTGTCCGCAAGCCCTACCTTAGCGAGTGCTTCCATCGCTTCGTCCTCGTCGGGCATACTGTGATAGTACTGCGCAACCATGACGTTTTCGACGGCAGTAAGATAGCTTATCAGGTGGAACTGCTGGAAGATTAACCCTATCTTGTCGCGCCGTATACGCGTGAGGCTCGCGGCGTTCTCTTTGCTGATGTCCGCTCCGTCAAGAATCACGCTCCCGACTGACGGAGTGTCCATGCACCCGATAATGTTAATCATTGTGGTCTTGCCAGAGCCGGAGGGGCCCATTACCGACAGCCAGTCTCCGGCATTCACGCTCAAATTTATATCCGCCAGAGCCTTCAAGTTCCCGTAAATCTTCGAAACGTTATGAAGCTCCAAAATCGTTGATGACATTCTCTATTCTCCCTTCAGGACTATTGCAGGATGTATATCCATAACTTTGCGCACAGGAATTATTGACGCAAGAACAGTGATTGCGATGAAGACGGCTATAGTTGCTGGGATAAGTGCCCACTGGAAGTTTATTGCACGCCCGAAAACGTTAAGGCTGACTCTCTGCGCGAACTCGAAACCGAGATACACTCCCAGTGCTCCGCCGATGAACCCTAACAGCACTCCCTCACCGAGCAGCTCGCTCATCACCAGCCTGTTCTCCGCACCGAGTGCCTTCTTGAGAGCAATCTCTCTTCTGCGTTCGGCAACCATCGCCATCATCGTTGTGTAGACTGAAATCATCGTGATTATCAGCACAACGACAGTAACCAGAAGCACGAGTGCCTGAAGTTTTCCGAGCACGATGTCCTGCGACTGCGTGAGCCTTCTGACTGCGCGGGGCATCAGTGAAGGTATTTCACGCTCAATCCTTGATGACAAATCAGATAGCTCGTTTGCGTCAGCCACAACACTGCATTCAATCACGTCTGCCCTGAACGTGTCGCCTATAAGTTCGTCGAGCATGTCAGCATCCGCAAAGATGAAGCCTTCCTCCGCACCGCCCGTCGTAACAATTCCGCACACGGTCAAAGTCTTGTGGAAGTTCTGAGCCGCAAGGTCTCTCTGCTGGTTCTCTTCGGCGGACAAGTCCTGTCGTGAGGCTTCGGCTTGCTGTCCGTACATTACGCCCTGAACCATGAACGAGTCTCCGAGCTTCAGGCCGAGCGTCTCCGCAATCTCGTGCCCGACCATTACGCTGGAAGTGTCCTCGCGGTTTCCCCAGCGTCCTTCGACGTACCAGAAGGGGCTGTTCTTCTCCGCTTGTTCGAGGTCTGTACCGGCGATGATGAAGGGCTGTTCGTTGATCTTCACAGTCTGGTAGCGGTAAGGTGCCATTCCGACGATTCGTCCTTCTCCCAGAAGCCCGCGCAGTCTCCCTAAAGTTTCGCGCGTAATCTTGGCCTCGCCGCGCGGCAGAACAATAAGGTTTGCGCCGTAAGACCTGAACTCGCGCCCTAACTGTTCGGGAATGTCGTAGTATATCGTTACGAGGCCTGAAAGTATCGTAGCTCCGATAGCTATTGCGAGAACTGCAATGATTAAGCGTGATGCCCGCCGGATGAGGGAGCTTGATACCATGCGCATATACATTCTGAAGCGTTTATTTCCCATGAAGTACCTCCGTAGGTTTGAGAGCAGTCAAGTAACGGATTGCGGGCACGCTCCCCAGCAGGGTAACGAAGAACAGAATCACCGCGACAATCAGGATGACCATTCTTGCAATCTCGATATACGAGCCGAAAACCGTCTGTCCTATAATCTGCGCAAATCCTATCCCCAAGAAGTACCCCAGCACTCCGCCGAAAAGTCCCGTAATCATCACTTCAAGCAGAACGAGCAGAACTATCTGCCAATTGTACGCACCCAGAGCCTTAAGGAGTCCGAGTTCTTGGCTTCGTTCGATTACGCTTGCGGTTATGAGGTTGGAGATTGCGAGTGCAGAACCTATCGAGCTAAGAATAGTGATGAGCACCATCAATAACGTTGTCTTGTTGAGGATAGTACCTTCTGATTCCGCAACCTGACGCACGGGCTTGGCCACGCCGTCGCGGATTACCTCCTGAATCTGGTGGCATATCGCGCTGACGTACGCAGTGCAGTACCACGTCTCGTATTCGTCGGGAGAGAGGCTGTGAGGATCTTGCGCCGCCTTCCGTGCAAGGTCGTTATCCGGCGTTGTGAGGGCTGATACCTCGATTGTCGAGACCCTGCCCCGAAGGTTCATGATGTCCTGAACTGCTGGAAGCGTCATCAAGATTTTGCTGTCGTCATTTCCGCCGTCGTTGAAGATGCCTTTGACGGTGAAGGGCTTTCCGCTGAGGGTAACTGTGTCGCCGACATGAAGGCTGTGTATATCCGCAAACAGCTTGCCGAGCATCACAGAGGCATCATCATTCTCGCTGAGCCATTCACCGCTGACTTCCCACCATGTGCGCAGAGCCTTGAAGCCCGTATGAAGCTCCTCGCCCGTCGGAAGAATGGTGTTTTTCTCCGGCCAAGTACCTATCAGCTGTACGTCTTCGCCGTTGAGTCGTGCAGTGCCCTCGAGCATCGGAGCAAAGTCCAGAATGTTGAAGCCCCAGAATATACTCTTGAGCTTCAGCACGTCTTCTTCATGAAGGAACTTGTCGCTGACTCCCTGCCCTGTGAGGCCGTAAAGGTCATTCATCAGTGCCGCGTCCTTGTGGCGTACGGTGATATTCGCGCCGTAGACCTTAAGCTCGCGGTTGACCTTGTCGCCCACGCCTAACATAACATTCATCATTGCTGTTGAGAGCGATACCCCCAGAATTACGGTGAAGGCTATCATTAACATCTTGCCCTTCTGCCGTATGAGGGTCTTGGTTATCATTCTCCAGAACATTTTTTCACTTGAACCTCGTTTCGTGCTGCTCTAACTCTTTCACGTCAATGTATATCTTTCCGCCCCGTATCTCGTACTCGAACGGTACGGGGTTGCATCCTCCCTTGAAGCCTATTGTGTTCTTGTTCATGACCACGTCGCACCGGCGGCAGATTACTTCCTCATCCCCTCGCTCGTAGTAGCCCGCAATCCCGCAGATGTCGCACGCGTCCAGCCCCACGCCGTAAGCAGTGCCCGCAGGCTTCTTGACGACAAGGAATCTCACGTCGTACTTGTTCGGCGTAACGTAGGAGAACTTGTGCAGGTGTCCGTCAGAAACTTTGTCGAGAGCGATAGAGATTATTCCGTCCTCAATGTCGTAAGGTTCGGGCTGAATCTCTGCGGGAGGTTTTGTGTCGTACCAGTGCAGGACAATCACAATGAACACCGCCAGTGCTCCGAAGACCGCCAAACTCCACGACCAGCGTCGGCAGTCCCTGAGACGGGCTTTCTCTTTGCGGAGAAGCGCACGGTTCGGGAACGTACCTTCAGGATGCCGGTGCGTAACAATCACGAACGCCAGCAACACCAGCGCGAGTCCCAGCTGTGCGAACAGAAACGCATTCGGGTTAGCATCGCGCCAAATCATTACGTCGAACACCGACACCCCGAAGAGGGCATCAGTGGTTTTGAGGACACGCAGTCTCTGCAGAGCCGCAACACCGCCAGCAAGATACTCACAGGCGAACACAGCCAGAGACGCGGCCAAGAACGCACGGCCATTCACGCAGTTGTGAACCTCGTACGTTCCGAGCACAAGCAGCAGGCACACAACCAGCCCGAGCATGAACCCCAGAGCGCGGAGCATTGCGTTTGTGCTTATTCCTGCTTCGCCGAAATACACGAACTCCCTCGTGTACTGCAGGACAGGCGGCACAAGATACATCAGCGACGTGAATACCATCACTGAGACTATCAGCCCGTTCACGCGCCTGAACTTCACCGACAGTAACGCCAGCACAGCCATACACGCAATCGTAACGACGAGCCGTCTGTTGAAGCGCATCAGCATTAAGTTCATGCCTTTCGGGTCATAGAGCCTTACGCCGAAGACACAAGCCCCTGCCACAACGCCCAGAACCGCGAGAATGACCGTGTACTTCTTGCGCGAAGAGCTGAAAATTATTCCGAGCATTACCGAGAACGCGGCCAAGTGGTCAGTAACCGCAACAAGATACTTAAGAATGACTCATCCCTCCAATACAAAAACGGGAAGCCCGAAAGCCTCCCGCACGATATAGCAGAATCCCTTAGTCGTTCTGCAGCTGTTCTGCCGTGTAGTTCCAGTCGAATATCACAGTGTGCGTCTTGAAGAACTCTTTTGCGGCCTCTTTCGCGGGTACGCCTGTCTCATCGTCGATGTGAAGCAGATAATCAGTCGGAGGCTCGATGATGAACTTCAGCTTGTACGGTCCTACAGGGAGACCCTTTGCGATGTTCGCGCCGTAGTGGGGGCCGTCGTCCGCGTTCATGGGCATGAATGAGCCGTCCATTACTACAGTGCCGTCAATCTTGGAGATTTCGTACTTCACTGTGAGGTATGCCGGCCAGATGTCTTCGCCGTTGCCGAAACCGTACTTGATTGCGTCTTCAGGCTTCAGGTGAATATCTGCCTCAAGGTGCATGTCTGACTCCTCGCGTGAAAGCCCCTTGCCTGTCGGGTACATGTCTACTGCCTGGAAGTACACTGCCGCTACGTTGTACGGGCCGACCTGAGTTTCGCCGATGGGGATTTCCTCGAAGCCAGCCTCGCCGGGCTTCATCGACACGGGCGCGGGTGCCGCAAACGCAACACTTGCGGCTGCCACAAGCATTAATGCTAACACTAACTTCTTCATGAATGTTTCCTCCTTTATGTTCTACCCCGAAACTTACTTCTCGGGGGTACTGCCCTTTTTCCTGAACAGGTGCGGAATTGTTATCCATGCCGCCGCTATCACAAGCATTATCTGTGGAATGAGTGTCTCCGCCCTGTCGTAGATGCTCAGTATCTCGATGCTGAAGCCCTTCATCGAGGGTATCACTGTGCGTCCTGTGATTACGTCGGCTTCTGTGAGCTCAACGACTCCCTTCCCCATGAACGATATGCACATCAGGAAAAGCAGGATGCTCGTGAACAGGAAGAACGCCCTCAGCGGAAGCCTCACGCTGAAATACCTGAAGCACACCCACACAATCACCAGCACGAGGATTCCTGCGCCGATGCCGTAAGCAATGTATGTAGGGTTGCTCATTCCGCCGGTGAAGGCCGCAGAGTAGAACAGGATTAATTCTGCACCTTCCCTCATTACCGCGATGAAGGCCGCAAAAATTAACGTCCACTGTGATTTACTGTCGATTGACTGCTGAACCTTTCCGCTGATGTACTGCTCCCACGCAATGTTATCTGCCTTCGACAGCATCCAGTTGCTGACGTAGAACAGCACCGCAACAGCAAGGAACATCGTCCAGCCCTCCAACAGCTCACGTGCAACGCCGCTCTGTTCTCCCATGAGTGCTTCAAGTGCCCACGCGAGGAGAATGCTTGCGCCGATTGCCGCGAACGAACCGAGATATACTCCCTTCAACATGTTCTTGTTGCCGGTCTTGATGAGGTATGCCACGATTGCCGCGATTACGAGGATGGCTTCAAGCCCCTCACGCACCAGAAGCCCGAACGCTGTAACGAACGTCAGCCAGTCGCGGTTCACGGGAGCTTTCGGCGTTGACGGAGCAGACGCTGGCTCGGAGGGTGTCTCGCTGACTGCGGGAGCTTCCTGCTGTGCCGGGACAGAAGCCAGAACCGGGCGCGGAACTTGCGTATCTGTGTAGATTGCTTGTCCGACGCTGTCAGGGTCAGAGACTTCGGCCATTCCGTCGAGAACCATCGAGTCCTTGTACACCTTAATTTTCAAGTCCTCTATCTGCTGAAGAAGGCTGTCCTTCTCCTTCTGCTGGTTGCCGAGCAAAACATGTTTGATGTCTCTGAACTGTGCCTCGATGTGGTTCACCCGCGCCGCAGAAATCGCATACATTACTGTTCGTTCTACGCCTTGAACTTCGTAGTATTTGAAGTACGCATCATTGACGTGGTTATATGCGTCTTGGTACTTGTCGTCCTTAACGTCCTGAATCGCCGCGTTGAACTCCAACGCCATATCTGCCGCAACTCCGCGCCAGTCGTCATAATGCTTCTTCTTGCGCGCGGCTTCGGATTCGTTCGCTGAGGCAAAAATCAGGGCAAGTATCATTACCGTGAGCAGTGTACAACAAACACAGCCCCATCTACGTCTGAACAATCGGGGTCAGTCTCCTTCTGTATGTGCAAAATTGTGTAAGTCAAACTTTATCGCGTGATGGGGGAATTGTACCAGTTGTGATTTTGCGGGTCAAGTTTTTGTTACACTCCGCAAACTTTCAGAGCACTATATGTGTTATGCCCTCGATGAAGATTGTGGAGTGAGCACGGAAATTCAGCATGTCCTGTTCTGCCGGAAAGAATGAGGAAGAGAAGCCTGCAAGCGCGAACATTCTAGCGAGCCTGTGATTTCTGATGCGGGGGCGGATTATTCCGGGACAGTCAGTCTCGATTCGCGGAGGTGAAGAGAGTACCGCTATGTTGATGTGAGTGTCGAGGCAGTAATCAGCACGGAGCAGTGCAGAGGCCAGAGCATCACGCACGTTGTCGGCGGACTTGGCCGAGAGCCTGCGGGTCAGGCGGGGGAGAATCACGGTCATTGTGTCCCAGATGTTATGCTGCTCAATCTCTGCGCGAATGTCCTTGTGCCTGAGCTCCGCCTTCACCGTCAACGCTTCACCGAACATCAGCGCACCGGCAAACGTTACGTGCGTTCCAGACATTATGCCCGTCCTCCTCATGAACTCCATGCGCGCAAACTGTCTCAGCCCGGCGTTCCGGCCAAGCACAACGCGGCGGAAAGCCTCAACACTTTCGCTGTCTAGCCGCGAGTCCTCTGCCGGAAAGTCATCGCCCGAACGCAACGCCATCACTGACCGTGCCCGCTTGTTGGAGAGTACGTTCTGCCCCTCAATGCGACGGTAGACCTTGCCGCCGAGAACCTGCACAGTCTCTGAGGTAGCAACGCTGATTTTCCGTCCGCCCTCGAGCGTGATGATGCCCCCCGAAGAGTTCGCCATAGCGTTGATGCATTCGGGGAGCTTGTGGAGTTCATCAGCAGCAAGGTACTGTGTGTCCGTCAAAGCAGCTTTTCTACGACGTTGCCGATGTCGTCATCAATGCAGATCGAGCGGTCAGAGATTCCTGCGCGTTCAGGGACGTATGCCTCGCCGAGATTTATGCAGGCGTAAACAGCTTGCGGGTTGTAGCGCGTCATCTTCCAGAACGGAAATTTGATGATGCTAGGAGTGTTCATCCCAGTACCCAGATCCAGAAACAGCGTCCTTCTCTCATCACATGCATCGAGGAAATCAATGAATCTTCTCGCGGCTTTGTGCCAGCCCTCGTCCTCGACGAATGAGTCATCACTCCGCAGGTTCATCGTCATCGGCCGCCCGCACACGGGGCAGTGAGGAATTAGCTCCGACGGAACGCGCATGTCCTTCTGCTGTGAGAACATCGCCCGTATGGTCTGCTCGTTGTCGTAAGTCTTTTTGTGGCACGGAAGCGAGCACTGGAACAGTCCGTAATCCCCCTGCGTGTAGAACAGCCTCGCTTTATCGAAGCCAGCCCTCTGGAAGCAGTGGTCTACGTTCGTGGTGATGACGAAATAATTTTTGCCGTAAACGAGCCTCAACAAGTCAGAATATACCGGCTTGGGAATGTCCGTGTACCTGTTGATGAAGATGTACCTGCTCCAGTACGCCCAGAACTCTTCCGGCGAAGAGTACGGGTAAAACCCTCCCGAGTACATGTCCGTGAAGCCGTATTTCTCCTCGAAGTCCGCAAAGTATTTCGTGAAGCGTTCGCCGGTGTACGTGTAGCCCGCCGATGTCGACAGCCCTGAGCCTGCACCTACAATAATCACTTCTGCATCAGCAAGTGCCTTCCTCAATCTCTCAATCATTGTGATAACTCCTTTCTGTAAAGCTCGAGGTCATAGTCCTTGAAGACGTTGAAGATTACCCGTCTGACGGAAACAGATTTGCGCAGAAACTCTCTGACTGTCTTAACGGCGATGCTTGCTGCCTTGTCGTTCGGGAAGTGAAATTCTCCCGTCGAGATACAGCAGAAAGCTATGCTGTGAAGCCCCTCACGTTCCGCGAGCTCGAGGCACGACCTGTAGCAGCTCTCGAGGTCTCTGCAGTTCTGCTCCGTAAGTTCCCCGTGAACCACCGGCCCGACTGTGTGGATGACGTGCTTTGCCGGGAGGTTGTAGCCCAGCGTAATCTTGGCCGAACCTGTGGGTTCTTCGTGCCCCTGCGCGGTCATGAGGCTGTGGCACTCATCGCGGAGCTGCAGCCCGGCCGCAGAGTGTATCGCGTTGTCAATGCACCTGTGGCACGGAATGAAGCAGCCCATCATCAGGCTGTTGGCGGCATTCACGATTGCGTCAGCCTTGAGGCGCGTGATGTCCCCTTGCCAAAGCGATATTCCCTCCTCAACCTCAGGCAAAGCCTCCGCGTCAACGACACCTTTAGCGTCTCGTTCCGCCGAGAGAACTTCATCCTGTAACTTCAGGAACTCAGGGGACAGCGGCAGAGGAGGCCGGACGTTCATCAGCGAACGCAGAAGTATTCGCGGATCAGGGAAGTTCCGGGCTTCTTTGCGGTATTCGGGCATGTCTTCAAGCAGAAAATCTATCAGCCTGCTTATCCTGTCATTCATAACTGCACCTCACGGAAATTTTTGCGCATATTATAATTTACCTGTACATTCCCCATCGCAAGAGGTGATTAACATTAAGACATTCCTTATTGTCGACGGACACAGCCTCGCGCACCGTGCCTTTCACGCCGTCAATGTGAAGCTGACTGCTCCTGACGGAACTCCGACGGCAATGATCGTGGGGTTCATGAACATGCTGTTTCGTGTACAGGACGAGCTCCGGCCTGACTGCACGGTGATTGCTTTTGACGCATCGGGCAAGGAAGGAGTCCGAGCATTCCGCTATGACCTTCAGGCGGACTACAAGGGAGGGCGGAATCCTCTGCCTGATGACCTGAGGATACAGATTCCGCTTCTTCAGGAGCTTCTGGGGCACATGGGCTTCAGGGTAATAGTGTGCGATGGCGTTGAAGCAGATGACGTTGTCGCGTCGGTTGCACGCCGGGCACAGAAGAACGCTGATGAAGCCGTAATGCTCACGTCGGACAAGGATCTGTTCCAGGTGCTGGATTATGGCATACGGATGATGCGACCCGTAAGGAACGGAATCTCCGGTGCAGAGACTTATGACGCAGAAAAGTTCACGGAGGAGTTCGGTTTTTCTCCGTCGTCAATGCCGGACTACCTCGCGCTGATTGGTGATACTTCCGACAACATCAAGGGTGTTAAGGGCATCGGCAAGCAGACCGCCGGAAAACTCCTCGCCTCTTACCCCACTATAGAGGCTCTGTTTGCCTCTCTCGACGAACTGCCGAAATCCGTCCGCACAAAGCTCGAAGCTGCTGACCGCGATAAAGTTATCTGGACGCGCGACAAGATGATTCGCCTTCGTGATGACATCTTCGACGGAGATAAAGGCTTCCTCGACGACTGCCTGAACTTTCCCGCAGACATCCCCTCAGCCGAGAACCTCGCGATAACTCTCGGCCTGTCGCGAATCCTCGAACGCATCGGCAGCATCAAGCGTCCCACGCCGCAAATCCACACCGCTGCCGCAGGCTTTGTCCCGCCAGAAGCAGGGACGCTCATTGACGACTACAAGACTGCGCTGAAGCACGGCGTTGACGTTCCTTCGGACGTGTGGGATCTGCGCACAGCGTACTACCTTCTTCATCCCGACGAAACAGGAAACAAGTTCCCAGAGATTGCCGCGTACATCAAGAGCACGGACAAGCCCGGACAGACACTCGCTGAGACTGCCGGAAAACTTCAGGCGGAGATAGAGGAGCATGAGGGCTTGAAGGATGTCATGAACACGATAGACCTTCCGCTTATCCCTATACTCGACAGGATGGAGAGGCACGGCGTTAGGTTGTCGCCCGGGCACTTCGAGGCACTGAGGGCAGAGCTTGAGGGCAAGATTCTGCAGATTGAGGCAGACCTTGTCCGGGAAACTGGAGCGCGAATAAACATGAACTCTCCGCAGCAGGTGTCGTGGCTTCTGTTCGAGCACTTGGGCTTCACGCCTTCCGCCAAGACAAAGAGCGGCTCGCCCAGCGTGGATGCCGCAGTCCTCACCGAGCTGGCCAAGAAAGAGAACGCCACAGCACCGCGACTTCTCCTCGAGTACCGCGAACTGTCGAAGATGCTGACAGGCTTTGTCGTTCCGCTGATGAAGGCAGGGGGCGAAGACTGCATCATTCACACGACGTTCGAGCCTGCGATAACCGGGACGGGACGGCTCAGCTCCAGAGACCCTAACCTGCAGAACATTCCGGCTTTCGGCGAATGGGCGGCCAAGATAAAGGCGGGACTTCTTCCTGTTGAGGAGGGGAATATCTTTGTGGCAGCAGACTACTCGCAGATAGAGCTTCGGGTGTTCGCGCACTTGTCGGGTGAAGGCAGGCTGCTCGAGGCTTTCAGCAGGGGGCGGGACATTCACGCGGAGACGGCATCGTGGGTGTTCGGAGTGCTGCCGGAACTCGTTACGCCAGAGCTCAGGCGGACAGCAAAGATGATAAACTTCGGGCTTCTCTACGGAATGACGGAGTTCGGACTTGCTGACAGGCTCGGAGTTTCCCGTGCTGAGGCTAAGGACATAATGAGCAGGTACTTTGCTGCCCTGCCGGGACTGAGGGACTACCTTAGGGAGGCAGTCAGTACGGCGAAGGAACGCGGTTTCACGAGGACGCTTGCCGGTAGGATAAGGCCGGTAAAGGAGATTCCTGCGCGGGGGCTTGCACTTGACCGTGCGCTGATAAATTCTCCGATTCAGGGTACGGCGGCGGACGTGGCACGGCGTGCGATGATTGCGGTTGAGAGTGCGGCGGCAGGAAAGATGTTCCTTCAGGTTCACGACTCGATAGTCTGCGAGTGCAGGGAAGACGAGGCTGACGGTGTGTCGGAGATGCTCCGTGAGGTGATGAAGGGAGCGGGGGGAGAGATAAGCAGTCTGGAAGTAGAGATGAAGCGCGGGAAATCGCTAGCGGATGTGTGAAATTAGCGGGTTTATGCTAAAATTTGAATCGTACAAATTACTGAATACCAAATTTTCCAGAGAGAGGGTTTTACTGAATCATGAATTTTCTGCGCAAACAAATGAAGTGGGTAATGGCCATTATCGTAGTGGCATTTC
The DNA here is from genome assembly GCA_017450125.1 of Synergistaceae bacterium. Classification (NCBI taxonomy): domain Bacteria; kingdom Thermotogati; phylum Synergistota; class Synergistia; order Synergistales; family Synergistaceae; species Synergistaceae bacterium. The sequence goes on from JAFSWZ010000029.1 coordinate 77,075, forward strand.
TTCTGTCGACGTTCCTCATGTACGAGGGCAGAACCACGAGGCGCACGCCTGGCCGCAATCCTGACGGCTCAATGAGTGATTACGAGGTAGCCAGCATCAACGGACGTTCACTGATGCGTTCGGAGCTTGAGCGCAGGCTGGGCGAGTACCTGAGCAACTACAGCACGCGCAGTGTTGAGAGCGTTGACATGCCTGCGATCTATCAGGCTGTGCTTGACCAGGCGATACTCGAATCACAGCTGGCCAAAGAGGTGGAGGAGAAGGGAATACGCGTCTCCGATGCGGATGCTGACCGTGCAATGAAGGAGTACGCGGACAGGCATTACCCCACGCGCGAGATGTTCTATCAGGTGCTTGCGAACAGCGGGATAAAGCTGGATGACTATAAGCGTTCACTTGCGCGCCAGATGGCGGTAGAGCGTGTAGTGGGCGATGCTATCGGCGAGGTAGTTATCAGCGAGGACGAGGCAGTACAGTTCTACGAGATCATGAAGAACGTCAGGTACGGCAGGCCTGAGGGCTACAACCTGCAGGTTGCGAACTTCAAGACCAGCGATGACGCAGACTTCTTCCGCAGCAAGCTCTTGGCCGGTGAGAAGTGGGCTGACGTGGTCTCCAGCGATGCGCTTGCTTCGCGCGATGTCATCAACATCAGCACTAGCCCGATATTCCTTCCTGTTACGTCGTTCATGTTCGGGCGGCTGAGCGAGGTAGCTTCGCTTGACGTGGGAGTTCCCAGCGAAGTAATGGAGATGAGCAGCGAGGACTACGCTGTAGTTCTGAAGGACGAGCACGTTGACGCGGAGACGAAGCCTTATGACGAGGTCAGCGACGACGTACGCGCGACGCTCACACAGCAGGAAGAGAGCAGGAGGATCACTGACTACCAGAATGCCCTCCTCAAGAGTGCGCAGGTTGTGATTAACGACACGGAGCTGTTTGCTCGCCAGGTAGTGAGTGAGGATAATGCACCGGCGGTTGAGGATGTTATTCCCGAGCTCTCGCAGGCGTTGACGAGTGCAGAACCCGAAGCACCGGCAGTCGTTGAAGAGACAGAGACACCGGCCGTTGTTGAGGAAGAGAAGCAGGAAGCAGAAGCACCGGCCGTTGTTGAGGAAGCCAAGCTGGAAGAAGCCGAAGCTCCGGCCACAGAGACACCGGCAGTAGTCGAGGCAGAGAAGCAGGAAGCAGAAACTCTCGCTGTTGTTGAGGAAGCCAAGCCCGCAGAGGTAGAAGCTCCGGAAGTCGTTGAGGAAGAGAAGCCCGCAGAGGCAGAAGCCCCAGCAGTTGTTGAGGAAGAGAAGCCCGCAGAGGCAGAAGCCCCAGCAGTTGTTGAGGAAGTCAAGCCAGCAGAGGAAGAGAAACCCGCTGTTGAGGAAACAGCAACGCCCGAAGCTCCGACGGCAGAGGAAGTCCCGGCAGAAGCACCTGCAGAGCCGGAAACAGCAGAAGCACCTGCAGTAACCAGCCCGGACAAGCCAGAGGAATAATCAGCAAGAAGGTATTTATATGGCAGTAAACGCACCACAGCGCACAGATATTCACAAGATATTAATCATCGGGAGCGGCCCAATCGTCATCGGCCAAGCCTGCGAGTTCGACTACTCAGGGACTCAAGCCTGCAAAGCCCTGCGCTCCTTAGGCTACGAGATAGTGCTAGTGAACTCCAACCCCGCCACAATCATGACTGACCCGGAAATGGCGGACATCACATATATTGAGCCG